>CASBQB010000280.1 GCA_949127655.1 Chroococcales cyanobacterium PMM_0086
CTAGTTTAAACCCTAATGGGGCAGTCTAACAGTCTTATTGAATCAGAGATAGAAATGAAAGTTACCCAGGAAAAACTGCCCGCTAGTCAAATCAGCTTAGAAATTGAGATTCCAGCAGAAACCTCTAAGCAAACCTATGAGAAAGTCGTTAAAAATCTAGCCCGCAGCGCTAGTATTCCTGGGTTTCGCAAAGGAAAAGCACCGCGTCAGATTTTAATGCAGCGTATCGGGTTAGAAAAAATCAAAGCAGCAACAATTGAAGAAGTTCTCCAAACTTCTCTAGATGCAGCAATGAAACAAGAAAAAATCCAGCCTATTGGCAACTATCAGGTTAAGCCAAGTTTTGAAGAATTAGTTAAAAATTATGAACCTGGTCAAATCTTAACCTTTAAAGTAGCTGTAGATGTACCGCCTACATTTGAACTAGCAGAGTATCGTCATCTAAATGTCAAAGCAGAAGAAGTACATTATGATGAGCAAGCAGTTGAGAAGTATCTAGAAGAAAAGCGCGCCGAACAAGCTACCTTCGTACCTGTTGAGGATCGTCCCGCAGCCCTACAGGATATAGTAACAATTGATTATCAAGGCTACAAGCTAACCGAAACCCAAGAAAAAGGGGAACCTATTGCTGAACTTAAAGGAGTAGACTCCAAAATTGAACTAATCGAAGGAACACTCATCTCAGGAATGATCGAGGGACTAATTGGAATGAAACCTGAAGAGGTCAAAGAGATAATAGTCACCTTTCCTGCTGACTACCCAGAAAAAGAATTAGCAGGTGTTCAAGTCCTCTTCACTCTCAGCCTCAAAGAAATAAAAACCAAAGAACTCCCAGAATTAGATGATGAATTTGCCGAAGAAATCAGTGAACATCAAACCCTAGAAGAGTTAAAGAATGATCTAACCGACTCATTTCAAAAGAAAGCCCAAGCAGAAACTAAAGACAATATCCACCAAGCTATTGTCGAAGAACTACTCAAAACAACTGAACTAGAGCTTCCTGAGACTTACGTTGACAAAGAAATTCAAAACATCTTAACTCAGACAGCTATGCAGATGGAGCAATATGGCTTAGATGTACGAACCCTCTTTACCCAAGATAATCTGCCTAAAATGCGCGAAAATGCCCGTCCAGATGCGATAAAAAGACTCAAACAGACACTGATTTTAGAAGAAATAGCCACGACCGAAGGAATAGAAGTTGACCCTGAAGCACTAAGTATCAAGGTAGAAGAAGTAAAAAAACAACTTAGTGGTCGTCAAATAGATCTAGAAAGGCTCAAAGAAGTACTTGAAGAAGAACTAAGAACAGAGAAAACGCTCAACTGGTTACAAGAATCAGCCCAACTAGAGCTATTACCACCTGGAAGTCTGACCCCCCAAGAAGAGGAAATAATAGATGTAGAAGCAATTTACGAACAAGAAGCGACAGAGGGCATAATAGATGTAGAGGGAAAACCAGACCTAGAAGTACCAGAGACCAGAGAGCAAGAGTAACACGCATTCACGCAATTAGGTCATAATGGGATAAACAGAAAAGCTATCTTTTTGATTAGAAGTTTATACAAAATCCATGCTCTATTCCCAATCGTCCGATTATTTGATCAACGCTCAGCGCTCTTTACCTATCTCCTGTGGAGTAGAAAATATCGTCCCCATGGTGGTTGAACAGTCTGGGATGGGCGAAAGAGCATTTGATATCTATTCGCGTCTCCTGCGTGAAAGAATCGTCTTCCTAGGGACAGCTATTGATGATGAAGTAGCTGATTCAATTGTGGCTCAATTATTATTCCTAGATGCAGAAGATGGGGAGAAAGATATTCAACTGTATATCAACTCACCCGGTGGTTCAGTGTATGCTGGATTGGCAATCTATGACACAATGCAGCAAATTCGCCCAGATGTAGTAACTATCTGTTTTGGCGTAGCTGCTAGTATGGGAGCTTTCTTACTTTGTGGTGGAGCACAAAACAAACGCCTGGCCTTACCTAGCACCAGGATCATGATCCACCAACCTCTAGGCGGCGCACAAGGACAAGCTTCAGATATAGAAATTCAAGCCAAAGAAATTCTCTATATCAAGAAACGACTCAATGAAATATTGTCTAGTCATACTGGACAACCCATTGAAAAAATAGCAGACGATACAGAAAGAGACTTTTATATGTCCGCAGAGGAAGCAGTAAACTATGGACTAATAGATAGAGTATTCTCTCGCAACAGTCCTAATATACCTGATATCCCTCTTACATCCATCAAATAAGGATTGATTATGGCCAATAAATATGACGCTCATTTAAAATGTTCATTCTGTGGTAAATCTCAGGAACAGGTTCGTAAACTAATAGCAGGTCCTGGGGTTTACATTTGTGATGAGTGTGTAGAGTTGTGCAATGAGATCCTTGAAGAAGAATTAATAGAGACATCAGAATTAATAGAATCATCTGGGTTAACCAAACAAACAAACACAGCAAGTACAAATAAGCGTCGTCAAAGCAAAGAACCCATTAGCTTAAGTCAAATTCCTAAACCCAGAGAAATTAAAAAACACCTAGATGATTTTGTTATAGGACAGGATGAAGCTAAAAAAGTCCTCTCTGTGGCTGTTTATAATCACTATAAACGGCTCAGTTTTGTCCAGAATAACAAGAAAAATAGCCCCCCAAGTGAGGATCTTGTAGAACTACAAAAGTCTAATATCTTGTTAGTAGGTCCAACAGGTTCAGGAAAAACACTCCTAGCACAAACCTTGGCGAAAATTTTAGATGTTCCCTTTGCAGTAGCTGACGCAACAACCCTGACTGAGGCAGGTTACGTTGGTGAGGATGTGGAAAATATCCTTTTACGTCTCTTACAAGTAGCCGATCTAGATGTTGAAGAAGCCCAAAGAGGGATCATCTATATTGATGAAATTGATAAGATTGCTCGCAAAAGTGAAAATCCCTCAATTACCCGCGATGTCTCAGGAGAAGGTGTCCAGCAAGCCCTTCTAAAAATGCTAGAAGGCACAGTGGCTAACGTACCACCGCAAGGGGGACGCAAGCATCCGTATCAAGACTGTATTCAAATAGACACTGGTAACATACTATTTATCTGTGGGGGAGCTTTTGTCGGACTAGAAAAAGTCATCGAACAGCGAATCGGTAAAAAATCAATGGGCTTTGTCCGTCCAGCAGAGGGGTTTACTAATTCCAAAGAGAAAAGAACAGCAGATTTATTTAAACAGGCTGAACCAGATGATTTAGTTAAATATGGTCTGATCCCTGAGTTTGTCGGGCGAATACCAGTGACAGCAGCTTTAGAACCTCTTGATGAAGAAGCGCTGATGGCTATTCTGACTAAACCGCGCAATGCTCTAATTAAGCAGTATCAAAAACTGCTCCTAATGGATAATATTCAGCTAGAGTTTAATAAAGAAGCAATTAAAGCAATCGCGCAAGAAGCCTACAGAAGGAAAACAGGAGCAAGGGCATTAAGGGGGATAGTAGAGGAATTGATGTTAGATGTTATGTATGAGCTACCTTCTCGCAAAGATGTACAACGCTGTATGATTACTAAAGAAATGGTCGAAAAACGCTCTACAGCAGAATTATTAGTGCACCCTTCTTCTATAGTGAATCAAGAGTCAGCTTGAAAAATGTCCCAAACTATAGATATTCGAGGAGTAGTTCATCATTATGAATGGGTCAGGTTAGCTACAGAAAACCCGAAACCTGTAATGGTCTTTGTTCATGGTTGGGCAGGATCAGCACGTTACTGGCAGAAAACAGCTACTGCTTTAGCATCTAAATTTGACTGTCTTCTCTATGATTTACGAGGTTTTGGGCGTTCGGAGAACTCCTTAACAGCTAATTCTAGCTATCAATTAGAAACCTATGCCCAAGACCTTTTTCTTTTGCTAGAAGCACTAGGACTCTCTAAGGTCTATCTCCATGCTCATTCGATGGGAGCATCCATTGGTGCTCTATTTTTAGCAGAATACCCCGAAAAAGTAACTAAAGCTATTCTTACTTGTAATGGCATTTTTGAGTATAATAAAGCCGCTTTTGCCGCTTTTTACTTTTTTGGTAAATATGTCGTCAAGTTTCGCTACAAATGGTTTTTAAATATTCCTTTAGCCGATAGACTCTTTATGAGCAGATTTTTACATCGTTCTATCTCAATTGAAGAATATAAGCCTTTTTTAGAAGACTTTTTAATTGCTGATGCAGAGGCAGCTTTAGGTACTATATATACTTCTGTGAGTCAAAAAGCAACAGAAATTATGCCAGAAAAATTTGCTCAAATTTCAGTACCGACTCTCTTAATTTCTGGAG
The DNA here is from genome assembly GCA_949127655.1 of Chroococcales cyanobacterium PMM_0086. Classification (GTDB taxonomy): domain Bacteria; phylum Cyanobacteriota; class Cyanobacteriia; order Cyanobacteriales; family Microcystaceae; genus CAISPN01. The sequence goes on from CASBQB010000280.1 coordinate 4,317, forward strand.
AAAAAGATCAAATAATCCCTCCGAAATTAGGGCGTAGTGCTGCTGCTTTAAATGATAAAATTGAATATGTAGAAATAGCAAAAACTGGTCATTTTCCTATGTTAGAAGATCCAGAAACCTATCTAAAACATATTGAACAATTTCTAGATAAAAATAACTAATTTTGTGTTATTTATAAATAACTTAAATAATGATTGACCGGTTATTATTTTTTATGCTAGGATAGTTAAGGATTAAAAAAGGCTCGGTAGCTCAGCAGGTTAGAGCAGGGGACTCATAAGCCCAAGGTCGGCAGTTCAAATCTGCCTCGAGCCATGAAATTTAAAGCTTTCAGACTCTTACTAAGAAGGTCTTCTATCTTTTTAGTCCTTTTTGGGTCTTTAGAATAGAGAAAATTGGGGTAAAATTGGGGTAGGTAGATAAGCTGTTAAGCATTTAAACGACGTTAACAGAATTTCCCTTATTTTTAATTTTACGTTCCCACTTAATAATTAGTTCACCTTCATTTAAGAGTTTATGCAATAGAAACTCTAAC
>CASBQB010000281.1 GCA_949127655.1 Chroococcales cyanobacterium PMM_0086
TGTGGAATACCTAACTTTCGATAGACTAAACCAGAATAAAAGTCTACATTAGGATAGATTCCCTTATGTCCTAGCTTTTCCTCAACAACCCGTTCTAGTTCCAAGGCGATATCATAGTATTCATCATGTCCCTTCTCTTCAAATAACTGCTCAACAAGATGTTGAAGAATAGTAGCGCGAGGGTCTTTGACCTTATAGACTCGATGACCAAACCCCATGATCTTCTCCTTCTGCTCAATACAGCGCTCTATATAGGCTCTAGCATTTTCAACCGAACCAATTTCCTCTAACATCAAGATAACCTCTTCATTGGCTCCCCCATGTAGAGGACCAGCTAATGTACCTACAGCTGAAGCAACCACCGCATAGGGGTCAGTCAAGGTAGAGGCTGTAACCATTGCACTAAAAGTAGAAGCATTGATAGTATGTTCAGCATGAAGAGTCAAGCAAGTATCAAAGATCTTCGCTGAAAGAGGATCAGGGCGGCGCTCAGTGAGCATATAGAGGAAATTAGAAGAGTAGTCTAGATTATCGTTAGGCTGAATAGGATCATTCCCTTTTCGCATCGTATGTGCTGCAGCAACCATCGTGGGTATCTTAGCTAGAAGACGAACGACAGCTTGACGGATATAAACGGGATTATCTAAAGCTCTTCGGGCATAGAACAGACCTAAAGCTGCTGCTGAAGTCTGTAGGGCATCCATAGGGTGTCCGGTTTCTGGGAAACACTTCATCATATCCCGAATACGATATTTAATCCGACGATGGTAACGGATATCGGTTTCAAACTCTTCTAACTCACTCTCTGTTGGGAGGTTACCCCAAATTAGAAGATAAGATGTTTCAATAAAGTTGCTTTTTGCGGCTAATTCTTCTATCGGAATGCCACGATATTCTAAGATGCCATTTTTTCCATCAACGTAACTGATACTCGATTGCGCAACGGGGATGCCTTCTAAACCTGGTCTATATTCACAAAATGTCATTTGCTTAACCTATTCTTCCAGATGCTCACTTGGTGGATTATCTTAAAATGCAACACACATTGTATATTTAGCTTACAGTTTAAAAAAGTGTTCTATCTGCCTTAGATTAAAATACTTTTCCACTTATTCAACATTCCTTACCATATAATAATCTTGAAACTTGATCTAGAAACAGATACACTCAAAGCTATCCTTGGGAAAATTCGCTCGATTGCTTGGGGAGCCTCCGAAATTCTCCGCTCTTATTATTATGGGAGTAATCAGGAGCATCTCAAGGTTAACAATGATAAAGACGGTCCTGTTACTACTGCTGATCTAGCAGCTAACCAGTATATTCTAAATGAACTTCAATCAATCTTTGGCGATGATCAATGCGCTTATCTTAGTGAAGAGACCCACAGTGGTTCTGTAGCTTTCCCTCAAGCTTGGGTTTGGATCATCGACCCTCTAGATGGTACAAAAGACTTTATTCAAAAAACTGGTGAATTTGCTGTACATATCGCTTTAGCCTATCAAGGTCGTCCTGTTCTGGCTGTAGTAGCCGTTCCAGCTTCCCTAAAACTCTATTGTGCTGTTTTAGGTCAGGGTGCCTATCTAGAAGACCAACAAGGGACAACTTACCCCTTAAAAGTCTCATCAGGTCAAACCCTTTCTAATCTCTCTCTAGTGGTCAGTAGGAACCATCGAGACGAACGCTTTCAAAAGTTGATTGACGCTTTACCTCTCAAGTCCCGTCACTATGTGGGTAGTGTTGGCTGTAAAATTGCCGCCATAGTAGAACAAGAAGCTGATGTTTATGTCTCTCTTTCTGGTAAATCTGCTCCTAAAGACTGGGATTTTGCCGCTCCTGAATTAATTTTAACTGAAGCAGGTGGACAGTTTACTTATTTAGATGGTAGCCCTGTGCGTTATAATCGCGGTGATGTCTCTCAATGGGGAGTCTTACTAGCTAGTAATGGTCATTCTCATCTTGAGTTATTAGAAACATCTAGAGAGATTTTGCAGCAAATAGGGTAAGAAATAATGTACCCACTTTCCTAGAATAGGTTTAGAATAAAATTATTGTTTTCTTATCCACCAGAAAATTATGGAACCTATAACAGCAACAGTACTAATATCTTTATTATTCTCAGAAGCAGTTAAAGAAAGTGGCAAAGCCTTAGGAAAAGGTGCGGCTGAGACATTCACTAAATTAATTAACACCATTAAAGAAAAGTTAAAAACAGAAGGAACAGAAGGATTACTTACTAGAGTACAAAATCAACCCACAGAAGCCAATAAAAACCAGCTAAAAGATGAACTACAAACTCAAATAGATGGAGATAGTAAATTCTCCCAAGAACTCAAACAGTTAGTGGAAGAACTCAAAAAACAAGCACCAACAGTTCAAACAATGCTTAGTAATCTAGAACTGAGTGGAAACTTGAAAGCTGGAGACGCAACGCAAGAAGCAACACCAGGTGGTTCGGTTGAGCAAAAAATGGTTACAGATATAAAAGCTGACAGTATAGAACTGGGAAACCTCAACCAAAAAGCTTAAAACCATGAATAGTCAGGAACTTTTTAAGAATGTTCAAGCTAATAGCATCACAGTTGGAAATATTAAACA
>CASBQB010000282.1 GCA_949127655.1 Chroococcales cyanobacterium PMM_0086
GTTTCGTTTGTTTCATCCATCGCGCATTTATCAATGTAAGCCTTTTCCCCTGGCTTGTCAACCCCTTTTTTCTCTTTTTTTTGCCCCAATTAGCTCTCAATTGGGTGAAATCCATTCCCCACAAGCTTTTATAAGTTTGAAAATTCTTGGAAATTATTTTAAAACTTTCAATATTACCCCCTAAGAAGGCAAGTCTCTTGAGAGACTATATATAGATAAACTAGATCAATACCTCCCATCAAGGGATGGTCACAAAATTAGACTTCTGCTGAGTCCACTAGAGATCCCTTTTGAATCAGTAGCAATTGAGAGAAAACCAGAATGACTTGTGAGTATTTGAGGTTCTCTCTCCCCCGTGACGAATCGCAGGGGAGAGAGAACTTATAACTAAAACGTGATTACTACATTATCTATTTAGTTATTTTGTATTTAACTCAACCTGAACACCATAAGTTGCTATTTCTGTTTAAGCTTGCGCAAAAGAGTTGAAACTGCACCTAAGAAACCAAGGGAGAGTAGACCTACACTATCAGCAGGCTCGGGAACGGGAGTCGGATTAGGTACAACAAAAGGATTATTAAATAAATTCGTTACATCTGCGGCACTTAAAACCTGATTGTATAGTCTCGCTGAGGCAATTTGTCCACTAGAATACTCACCCTGTCCACCACCAACCGTATTGTCTAGGAAAAAGTTAATGAGATTGCTTGGATTATTGATATCTAAAACATTACTTGTCACTGAAAAGGAGAAAGCACCATCAAGATAAACATTTGTTACATCCGTTGAATCCTTAGTAAAAACAACCTGATGAAAGACGTTGTTTGTGAAATTAGTACCTGATCCACCAGGAAAAATCTCCAGGTTATTAGCAGGATCTACGTAAAACCCATTATCAGATTGTCGGTTTTGCACATCTAAAATACGTCTATACGTATTAGGTCTTTCAGTAAATTGGAAAATTGTCTCAACGGAGTACTGATTGTTAGAAGTTAATAAACCCGTTGTGTTTAAACTGAGTCCCGCTTGTTGATTTGTTGGTAAATTATTACCAACAAAGTTATAGACTGTGCGAGTATTCCCAAATACATTAGCCGAACTAAAAGTGTTTGCTCCTAAGGGATCAACAGGGGTTAGTGGAGTAACACCTGGTTCTTCTGCATTAAGATTATTGTTAAAAAAATAGCTGGCAACGGGTATGGCAGCTGCTTGTGCGGTCACAGGTATAGCTGTCAGAACTATCGCTGTTGAGAGTATGGAAAGTTTTTTCATCATTGTTAAGCCTCATTCGTTTTAGTCAATAGAAAACAACACATTTGAATTTTAGTCTATATCGTGTTTTTAGTAACCGATTTTTACCTATTAGTTTGGTCATATTAAAAAACCACTATGGTAACGGTGCTTATCATGCTGTGAGTAGGTGAACAAAATAACTTCACATGAAGATGGAAGCTTTATCCTTCAAGGATACTAATGTGTAATTAATTTTAGATAAGCATTTATAGCTATTTTCTGATAAGATCAACCTTTGAATACCAAAAACTATTATGAACTTTACACCCCCACCTGAGGATCGTAATGGCAATCATAAGTCATCTTTTAAGCCAGAGCGCGATTTTTCTGATATTCCCCCTGAACGGAGAAAAGTAGTTCAAAAACAAGCAACTAAATTGTTTTTAGTTTTATTAGTAGGTGGACTGGTGATTGGTGGAATCTTGGCAGTTGGGCTGGTTCAGATAATACATAAGTTCGGACTTGCCGATAAACCTAATCATCCTCTTCGTTTTGAACAATTTAAGAAATAACCATGTTACCTAGAGATGAGCTACTTAAAGGAGTAACCGAAAGGGAAGCACTTGCACGCATCTTAGACTTGACGGAACAAGCGTTAAAAACATGGGAAGTAGTTTTAACAGACTTTCTCTCTCCACCTGTCTTAATTGAAGCTGAACAGATATTAGAACGTTTAACAGAAATCACCTTGATCAGTTGGGGAGGGTATCCTCAAGCAGAACGTCGTCGTCTAGGAATATCTCGTATAGAGATACCTTTTGAAGAGAGTCAAATTCTGCTTACTGCTTTAGACATAGCGGGAAACTTCCTTTTTGATCCCGTTACACATCGAGATTTTCTCGGCTCTATTCTAGGAACAGGTATAGTCAGGGATAAAGTGGGAGATATTCTAGTTTTAGGTGAAAGAGGTGCGCAGGTGATAGTAGTTCCTGAGATAGCTGAATTTTTGACCTTTAGTTTGACTCAGGTTAGAACAGTTACAGTTAAAACAAAACCGATAGAGTTAACTGAATTAAAAGTACGCCCCCCGCAGAAAAAAGAAATTAACACTGTAGAAGCATCCTTAAGACTAGATGCGTTAGCCTCAGCCGGATTTGCTCTCTCGCGTAGTAAAATGGCAGATGCAATATCTAGTGGAGATGTGCGCGTTAACTGGAAGGAAATCAACCAACCCAGTTATACTGTGGGATCGGGAGATTTGATCTCCATGCGGGGTAAAGGACGTTTAGAAGTTGGCACAGTTGAAATTACCAAAAAACAACGTTATCGCGTACAATTGACCCGCTATATTTAGGAGATTAGAGTAGTTTAAAATGCCCACCATTCGTTTAATGCACGCTAAACTTCATCGGGTAAGGGTGACTGATGCTAACGTTGATTATGTTGGTAGTATCACTATAGATCAGGACTTACTTTCTCAAGTAGGTATTTTACCTCTACAAGAAGTAGATATTGTTAATCTAAATAATGGTAACCGTTGGTCAACTTATGCTTTACCAGGTCCTAGAGGAAGTAAAGAAATCTGTCCAAATGGTGGGGCTGCTTTACTATCTCAAAAGGGTGATCTTTTAATTATTTATGCTTATGAAGAGCATGAACGCGCTAACCTACTAATTAATGGTCATATAGCTAGGATTTTAGTAGCAAATGAGTATAATGAGTGTCAAGAATTCATAGAACAACACTTAGTTTGTACAGGTGATCAACTAGAATTTAAAACACTTTATGGAAATTAATTTGTATTAATTTTAAAAAACTATTAATGAATTAGGAAAAAACTCAAATTTAATGTACAATCACGAGATGTTAATTTAACTTTTACTGTGAAAACAATGAGTTTATCAAAGATCTTCAAGATTTCAGCAAGCGCAAGCGTAGTGTTAATGGGACTAAGCAGCGGAAAAGCTCAGTCTTTAACCTTAAACCTGCTGGAAAGTCCTGGTACCGCTATTCCCACTTTGATCAACGCAGTGCAAGCGCCCACCAGTGGAATTAACGTGATTGCGGGGACAGAAAGCTTCCAAGGTAAAATTGGCGATGGAACAAATCCTAATACTGCTCAATCAGCTACCTATACTGGTTTTAGCTTAGTACCCACTTCTGGCTCTACCCCAACCCTAATTCTACCCAATGGGATATTATTAACCTCTGGAACTGCTAACCTTCCTACTAGCAATACTGCTAATAACTTCTCCAATAATCTAGCTCAGCCAGGTAGCGGTTCTAATGCTGCTCTAAGCACATTATCAGGAAAAAATACGTTTGACTCAAATGCGATCAGTTTTAACTTTACCCTAAGTGACCCAAAAGATATATCAGTAGAAGCAGATTTTATTTTTGGGACAGATGAGTTCCCAACGCAATCTGTTACCGATATCTTTGGCTTCTTCGTAGATGGAGTGAACTACGCCAAGTTCCCTGATGGTTCACTGATTTCTAACCCTGTTGGTGGCGCTACTAACTTCATCAATAACCCTGTTGGTGGCGGTCTCTATCCTATTGAATATAACGGCTTATCACAGCACTTTACGGTAGTTGGTCTGCTCAACCCTACTTTAACTACACACACAATTCAAATAGCAGTCGCTGATACTAATGACAATATCTTTGACAGTGGTGTTTTCATTGGCAATCTCAAAGGTAGTAATGCAGGTGGTGGTGGTATTATTACTCCTCCCGAACCAGGTCCAACAACCACTCCTGAACCCAGCTTAATACTCGGACTGGTAGCTTTAGGTGCTTGGGGAATTGGTTCTAAAGCAAAACGCAAAGTTTAATTACGATCTAAGCAGTCAAATCTGCTATTGATTTCTAGTAGCACTAGTTGGTAGTGCTACTTTTTTTTGTGAAACAACAGGCTACTTAATTAGATACAATAACGAAAAAATTACATTTAGCAGCAAAGGAGAGAACTCTTGACTACACGAGTGATTATCGTCCGTCATGGACAGAGTAACTTTAATGCTCTGCAAAAGATACAAGGACGCTCAGATATATCTGTTCTAACGAAAAAAGGTCGTCAAGATGCGATCAGGGTGGGTAAGTCCTTAGCCCAAATCAAGATAGATGCTATATATTGTAGCCCTCTGCAACGTGCTAAAACGACAGCAGAGGCTATCCAATCTCAATTAGAAAATCCAACGACCTTACAGCTAAGCGACCAGCTACTAGAAGTCAATTTACCTCTTTGGGAAAACCTGACTAAATCGCAAGTGCAGCAAGACTTCCCGGAAGAATATAGGCTCTGGAAAGAGCAACCAGAGAACTTCAAAATAGACTTAGCAGATTCAGAGTATTATCCTATTCAGGCTCTTTATAAACAGGCCCAAGACTTCTGGAACTATCTCTTAGACAAACATCAAGGACAGACAGTCTTATTAGTAGGACATAATGGGATCAATCGTTGTCTGATTATGTCAGCTGCAGGTATCCCAGTTTCTAGCTATCATCGCATACAACAATCTAATTGCTCTATTAATATACTTAATTTTGCCGAGACTTTAGATCAAGGAGTCCAATTTGAGTCAATTAATCAAACTGCACATTTAGATATACCTATTCCCCTTCCTCGCTCTAGTAAAGGTGGAGTTAGACTATTATTAGTCAGACATGGAGAGACTCAATGGAACAGAGATTCTAGATTTCAAGGTGTCAGAGATATACCTCTCAATGAAAATGGACGCACCCAAGCAACTAAAGCAGCAGAGTTTTTAAAAGAAGTATCCCTTGATTTTGCCATTAGTAGTCCTCTCCAGCGTCCGAAAGAGACAGCAGAAATCATTTTAAAGTATCATCCTAATCTGAGTTTAGAATTTCGTTCTGAATTAGTCGAGATATGTCATGGTTTATGGGAAGGTAAACTAGAAGAAGAGATCAATCAAGACTTCCCAGGACTCCTCAAGCAGTGGAAAATTGCCCCTGAAACTGTGCAAATGCCCGAAGGAGAGAATATAGATCAAGTTTCAGTTAGGGCGGTTACCTGTTGGGAAGATATAGTTAACAAGTATGTATCCTCATCTCAATTAGTCACCGTTTTAATAGTTGCCCATGATGCTATTAATAAAGTAATCCTCTGTCATATCTTAGGACTGACTCCAGCTAAGATCTGGAGTATTAAACAGGGTAATGGTGCTGTGACAGTAATCGATTATTTACAGGGGGAGGGCAATATACCAGTTCTGCAAGCTTTAAACATTACTAGTCATCTGAGTAGTGGTATTTTAGATAAAACTGCAGCAGGAGCCTTGTAGATCATTAAAAAGAGTATGCCAATAAAAAAAGTGGAATAAATTAAGGAGAGATCATGAAGATTCTCCACATTAACCTAGAAGCTATAGAAGGAGATCTGGTTGAATTTCGTTACTATTGGGATAATCCTAACCAGTCTCAGACTTACGAGATCTTGTTGAGACCACTTGCAGGATTGAGGAGAAGAGACTATACCGAAGATTATGTAACATTGGGACAGACACTCTATAAATGGTTAGATGGGGAAGATCACATCCTGCAAAGACAAATTGACAAGCAGCGAGATACGGGGATCGTTTTAGCTATTAGTAGCACTAGTCAAGGTTTGACTAAATTACCTTGGGAAGTGTTGCATGATGGTCAAGCATTTTTGGTCAGTTGTACCCCGGCTATTCTCCCAGTTAGATGGCTCAAAAATAGCAGTAACAGTATATTATCTTTTCAAAATGCGCCAGCAGAGCGAGCTTTAAATGTTCTATTTATGGCCAGTTCAGCTAGGGGTATAGAACCAGAATTAGATGTTGAAGCTATCCCGATCAAGATTAAAGAAGCAACCACAAGCGACTTCCTGTCCCTAAGCATTGAAGAGAGTGGTTGTTTGTTTAAATTAATCAAAACTCAAAAAGAAGGTGACCTTGATCTCCTTCATCTAGTAGGACAGACTACCTTTAAAGATGGTCAGCCGTACTTTATTACTGAAACAGAGTTAGGAGAAGCCCAATATAATACAGCCCAAGATTTGGCTAAGGGTTTAAATTTCAAATTTCCAAAACTGATTTTTCTCTCAGGCTGTTCTGTAGGTTACTCTAGCAAAGATTCAATCTCTGCTATGACAGAAGAACTAGTCAAATGTGGGGCACAGGCTGTTTTAAGTTGGGGACAGCCTGTAATAGATCAAGATACCTTGGCTGCTGCTGCAATTTTGTATCAAGAACTAAAAGATGGTCGTACTTTAGTTGAATCCATAAGTAGATTGTACCAAACTTTGCTCAAGATTGGGGCAAGAGATTGGCCTTCTTTACGTCTTTATGTTATGGGTACTTTATCAGAGAGGTTGGTAACAGGAGGAGTTAAAGTCCTTCCCTCCTTCCCTCCTACTGAACCTTTGATGCCTCGCCGCCACCTCCAAAACTGTTTAAGGGTTCTCAAGACCAGAACAACTCCTGAGATAGGCATATTTATTCAGGATGATCATAAAAGTATGATCACTGCTGGGTTATCGGATATCCTCTGGGATTATCAAAAGATCACTTGGCAACGTCAGATCAATGAAACTAGTCTAGTTAGTCAATTAGTAGATAAGTTAGAAGACTCCAAGCAAGAGGAAATTCTCCAAAATCCAGAAATTGAGCTTAAATATCGCCTAAGAGATATTCTGAGTCAATTAAATACTATTTCTTTGCTCTTTATTTTAGATCAATTTGAGTGGAATTTAGACTATCAAGATAATAAGTATATCCTTAAGCAAGAGGTTGTAGAAAACCTTAAATCTTTGATTTGGGCAATTAAAGACACTAATTCTTTACATAGAATTATCATCACCTGTAGCTATAAGTTTGATTGTAATTTATTCTATTCTTTCTATTCATTACCCTCCGAGAAGAACAGTGAAAAATCTGAAGAAGAAATTATCTCAGAATTCCCGATTTATCAAGATATACAGGAAGTAATCAGCCGTTGTTTAATATTTCAAATAGCGGTACCAATACCAGCATTAGAGGCAGTTTGTGATTCTCTTTGTAACCATCAACAAAAATTGAGACAAGCGATTGAATTGGGTCTAATTGAAGTTAGTTCCCAACCAGATGAATCTTATCGAGTTACCCCTATTTTATCACATATTCTACCCAGTCTTGCAGCAAATAAAGAAAACCAAAGCTATTTGTTATACGCTAAAGCCTCCCAAAAGTTACATCAGTTGTGGGGAAATAAAGAGAATGAAAATGAGAAAGAATGGGGAGAAATATTTCGTCTATCGTTAGGAGATCGGTCAGATCCACAGCGATTTAGAAAGGAGTTCTCAAAAATGTTAGCTGTGCAATATAATAGTCAAGCAGATCTAGCTTATGAAAAAGAGTTGAGAAAGTTTAAAAACGAGTTATCCACAGAAAATTTATTGGAGGAGTTAGAGAATTATTTAAAAAAGGGACAATGGAAAGCTGCAGACCAAGAAACAGCCTGGATCTTCTATCAAATGATGATTATCACAAGAACTAGAGGTTTTAGGGAATTATATGAACAAATTCCCTGTGATATCTTAAAAAATCTGGATCAACTATGGGTTGATTACAGTGGAGGAAAATTCGGCTTTAGTGTACAGCATCAGATCTATGATCATTTGAGTAAAGCAGAAAAGGATAATCAGGAAGTCTGGACTAAATTTGGTGATCTTATCGGCTGGAGACTTAAAGGAGAATGGTTAGAATATAATGCGTTACCTTTTAATTTAAGAGCTTTTGGGGGAAACCTGCCAGCCTTATATTCTACAGGATCTTATGCAGATGGCTGGGGAATAGTTGGCAATGGTTTAGGTTGGTATCAGTGGTGGGGACTGGCGCGTCGGATGTCCTCTCTAGCTTCGAGACTGAGCAAGTGTAGTATATAGAAATTACCTCCAAGCGAAAGTTATGACTTTAAAGATCATCCCAGAAGGAAAAGAGCGAGAGGTCAAGACTTTCAGTAGTGCAACAATCGATGGCACTCCGATCGCTTATATTGTCGTCCTAGCTGCTATTGTAACGGCATTAGCATTTATTCCCTTTGCCATCCTCTTAGCATCTGGTGGGAGTATGCCCCTTAGTCAAGGTATTTTTCCTTTACTGGGTTGGTTGCTAGGTCCAATAGCAGGAGGGACAGCTAGTGGAATAGGTACATTAATTGGTGTTTTCCTGGCTCCCTATACGGCTGGCATCCCGGCTATTTCCTTGTGGGGTGCTATGGTGGCAAGCTTTGTAGCAGGAGCAATGGTTTTAAGGAAAGAACGTCAATACTGGTGGTTCGGGGTAACTATACTAGGAGTCTTAGCCCTATATTTCTATGGAAATCGGGCGATCGGACAAAATAGAATCTCCCCATCAAGCTTCATCGCAGGTTCATTCGTTGATTGGTCAGGACTTTTACTCTTTACTTTACCCACTCGCACTCTTTTTGCTCGTTGGATAAATAGCGCTGAAGGACAATTAATGATAGTTGGCTTATTTCTGGGAAGCTGGACAGTAAGTGGTGTCGCGCATCTGAGCCAAGTTGTTATGACCTATTATCTGTTTAACTGGCCAAAAGAAGTCTGGTTGACCCTAATTCCTATCGTGCCGTTTGAAAACCTCCTGCGCTCTATAGTGGGTACTGTTATCGGTTTTGGCGTGATTTCAGGATTACGGGCAATTGGTTTAGTTAGGCCGACAGGAGCAATTTACTAGAATAGTGCTCCTTATTTTTGATCAACTCTTCACCCTAAAATGCTATGGATGTAATTGCTCATTTGGATAAAGTTTCGTACATTTATCCTAACTCCGACGATTTTGTCTTAAAAAATATTTCCTTGGAAATTTATAGAGGGGAATTTCTGGGAATCATCGGGCCGACAGGGGCTGGCAAAACAACCCTCTGCCTTACACTCAATGGTATTGTTCCCCAATTTTACGGAGGACGTTTTTTTGGTTATGTTACGGTAGCTGGTTTGGATACATTGGAGCATCCAGTGAGTAAGCTTGCTCAATATGTTGGGGCAGTTTTTGAAGATCCCGAAACTCAATTGATCTCCACCTCCGTAGAGAACGAGATCGCCTTCACCCTAGAAAATTTGCGAATTCCACGAGAACAAATTTTAGATTGCATTCCTAGGGTTTTAGCTGCTGTTCGTCTGGAGGGAACAGAAAAAAAGAACCCTCAAGAACTTTCAGGTGGACAGAAACAACGTTTAGCAATCGCTTCAGCCTTGGCAGTACAGCCAGATCTACTGATTCTCGACGAACCCACCTCACAATTAGATCCTATCGGTTCTCAAGAGGTCTTTGCCACTGTCAAGGAACTCAATCAAAAACTAGGGATTACAATCGTCATGGTCTCCCACGCTGCCGAAGAAATGGCAGAATATGTAGATAGAGTCGCCATTATCTCTGGGGGTACGCTTCAGGCGATCGGTTCTCCCGATGAAATTTATTCACAAGTCGAGCTTCTAAAGCAAAACGCTTTACGTCCCCCGGAAGTTGCCCAAACCTTTCAGGAAATCTTTCAAAGGGGAATTAGAAAGGAGCGAGTGCCTGTCAGGCTGAACAAGGGCTACTCAAAGCTCTTTGATTTGAAAAACTTCGCTCACCTTCGGCAGTCTCCTACAGAGTTACTCAAGCCTTCACCTGTTGCTAATCAAGTTCCTCTGTTATCCACCCGAAACTTAAAGTACACTTATAAGGATGGAACTAACGCTCTTGTAGATATTTCTCTAGATATCTACAAGGGGGAATATGTGCTGATTATCGGACAAAATGGGGCAGGAAAAAGCACTTTAGTCAAACACTTTTTGAATCTACTACAACCGACAGCAGGAAAAGTTTTAATTAACAATCAAGATATTCAAGAGTTTTCTGTAAGCAATTTAGCCCGCTCTATCGGTTATGTTGCTCAAAATCCTGATAACCAAATTTTCAATACCACAGTCGAGCGAGAAGTTTCCTTTGCCCTGAAAAATCTAGGCTATTCTCGCAAGATTATTGAAGAGCGAACCTTAGACTCTTTAAAGATGATGGGGTTAGTCGAACAGAGAGCCGCACATCCTCTATCTTTATCTAAAGGGGATCGCGCTAGGATTATCATTGCTGCCATCCTAGCTATGGGTCCGCAGACGATTATTTTTGATGAACCAACCACTGGGCAGGACTATCGGGGTGCTAAAGCCATCTTAGAAGTCACCCGTAAGTTGCACCAGATGGGCAACACCGTTATTGTTATTACTCATCATCTGTATCTGATGCCTGAATACGCCCAAAGGGTAATTGTCATGGGACAGGGAACTATTTCACTGGATGCACCTATTCGCCAAGCTTACCACCAGAGGGAATTGCTAGAATCTACCTATCTCTCTCCTCCTCAATCTGTTTTATTGGCTCAGTCTTTAGGACAACTTTTAGGAGGGGCTTGTTCTGCGATCACACCTCAAGAAGTTGCTGCTTGTTTTCGCTCAGTGATCTAACTCCCAGAAAACCTATGAGAGATTTAAAATTTCAAACTGTTAATCGAGATTCTTTGTTTACCCGCATCGATTTTCGGACTAAACTGGTCATGATCTTTGTGATAACTTTGATCGCTTTTACTTGGGAAAGTCCAATTACAGGGGGTCTGTTGACCTTTATTGTCACCTTAGCCTGTCTTTTAGCAGGTGTCAGGCTGAATTATTTGGGAACGGTTTTAAAAGTGATGATTCCCTTTTATCTGTTTCTCTTAATAACAATGGGGTTTTTTAATGTAGAACAAATTAAGGCCTTAACTGGTAAAACTGAATTAACTCCCCTCTTCATCTTACCTGAAAATTGGTGGGTATTGGCGGGAGCAAGGATGAATATAGAAGGAATCCTCTATGGATTGAATGTTATTTTTAAAACCCTGACCATGGTGCTAGTTATTCCGTTGGGAATCTTTACCACTGACATTAATCAGATGGTCATTAGTTTAGTGCGAGCGAAAATTCCCTATAAAATTGTCTTTATCTTCTCCTCAACTTTACGCTTATTTCCTTTACTTTTAGAAGAACTCCAATCTATTATTGAGGCTCAGCGATTGCGAGGACTTGCTGTAGAAAAAATGAATTTAATTAAACGCACTCAAGTCTATGCAACTATCGCAGTACCTCTGATTTTAAATGGGATGGTAAAATCGCAAAAGCTGGAGATTATCTTACA
>CASBQB010000283.1 GCA_949127655.1 Chroococcales cyanobacterium PMM_0086
CCTCAATAAGTTCGTGAATTGCTACTCCTCTTTGGGTAGCTTCTTCTCTAATTACATCGGCTTTTTTTCCTTGACGTTTTCGCCAATCAAACAACTTATTTTTCTGTTCTTCGGGCATAGTTGCCTTCAAGATGGTCGTGACAGAAGGGAAGACTCCATATGGAGTTTCATAAAGCCTTTCTCCTGAATCATTTTGAATTATTTTCATTGTTTTTACTAAGAAAAGAGAGCAGTAAGTTTCTAAAAAACCTACTACTCTTTAGTTGAATTATTTAGCTATTGTTGTAAGTTGAGACTCTTCTGATTTAGCAGAAGCCATAAGAGCCTGAATCTCTTCAGTAGATAAACCATCTATAGGTAATAAATCAACAGAAAGGTCTAAGAGAGTAGGTTGACCAGCCATGAAGTCAGCAATCATGTTAAGTTGCTGAATTTCTTCGGGACTCTCTCTTTTTCTCCAGCCCCATACCACTGAGTAATAATCACCATTTTCTCCATTGTGTTTGCTGAAAAACCCTTTGAATATGCCCAATGCGGGTTCACCTTCTTGACTTAATTCAGTGATTTTCTCTGAGAGTTGTGTAATGCTACGTTTCTTTAAGTACGTAACACATACTGTATCGTTTGGTATTATTTTACAAGTCGGAGCTGCGATAAACCAGATTTGTTGCCAGAAGGTGTTTTTTGTTTTACCAAGACTTCCAAAGAATTGGTTTACTTTGAGGATTGAAATTTCTATTTCTTTACCTCTGAAGTCGTCTTCTCCCACTTTCCAATACCCACTTTTGCAGTCATTTCTGACTCCATATGGGGTTTGGAGCAAGAAAATTGCGTTTTTAGGACGGCTGCCAAATACTTTAAATTCAGCAATTGCTATACTAGCATTATCATTCTCTTGAACTTGAATTTCAGTCTCTTTTTCGATTGGTTTTTGTGCCATTTTACTTTTTTTTAGTTGTTTAATGGAGATTAGATAATTAATATTTAAGTACTTCTCTCGCTGCATTTAATAGGCGGTAGCCTATGACTTACCGAGAAAATATTGAGTTTTATTTATTTTTTAGAATTGTTATAATAGTCCAATAGACATTGCACTCATTGAATATAGAGAGAATATTATGGGTAGAGCAGCAAAACTTAAAGCAGCAAGAAAAAGTTCTCAAGTTGAAGATAAAGGAAATATTAAAATTTCTAAGAAATCATCTAGATATGACAATGATGAGGACACCTATAATTTATCAGAAGAAGAGTTAGTAGAAAGTAACAAGCGAGTTCAATATTTCTTTGCTCAAATAAACAAAGTTAAGGGAATTAAAGATATATTAGAGGCTCTTAGCGATAGCAAGAACTACTTGTTCTCCAAAGAACAATTACATTCTTTTTACAAAACAGTTTATCAAGATTTATCTCTTTTTAGTAGTATGTGTCGTGAATTAGAGGGAATTAAAAATCGAAAATCAGATATTTCTGCTTATGCCATAGCCAGAAAAACACTATATAGAGCTTTAGTTGAACTATATATAGAGAATGAATTTATTGACAATATAAGAGAACAAGAGCTTCACTTAGAGATAATTAAAGCAGGTCAAATACTTTGGGACTCTGAAGGAATGAAAGGGATGAAAGATTATCTTTTATGGTCTTTCATTCCAGATTCTCAAAAAAGTCTCATAGATATATTGTGGCATGGGATAGGAGATTGGAGAATTTTTAAGACAAACAAAGATAAATTTATTGAGCTTAATTCTATTGTTAGAATTAAAAACGCAATTATTGATAATAATCCAGAAGATGAAGATGAAATAGATACTGAAGATGATAGCTATTACAAATTTAGAAAAGATAGAAGTTTTAAATTTAGACAAAAACTCGAAGTAGTTGAAAAGATGCAAGTGAAAGGAGTATTCTCCAAAGTTCTAGCAGTTCTTTATGAAAGACACGTTGACGTAAGCGATATGAGACAGTTTTTATTGATGTGTTTAGAAGTGGAGAAGATTGAAGCAAATATTTCAACAATTTCTAAGTGGACAGAAAGTTTATATGTTTTATATAAGGCTTTAGCTGAGCTTTATATGGAAGATGAATTCATTGAGGAAATAAAAGAACAAAAGCTTCATCAAGAAATAATTAAAGCAAGTAAAATGCTTTATCAATCTGAAGAAGAAGTTTATGACTCATCACTATGGGACATTGTACCAGAATCTCAGCATCAGACTATTAAAGATCTTCGGCGTACAATTGAAGATCATAATTTTCCCCGTATCGAATTTCTTGGAGCTAATATCGTATCACAACAAAAATCTATTTTTTTATAAAAAATATTGTGATTATGATGTAGTTCTCAAAAAAACTTTCCCAATGGAGAGATTAATCGTTCCAAGACCAATCATGAGAGTTTTAGGGTGCTCCCTTGGACGCACCTCTAGGTAAGTTTGCCGCGCGTAATATTAGTGATCTGTGATGAAATTAATTTTGGGAAATCATCACAACAAAATTTAAGTCTTCATAAATAAAAAGTTGATTTTTGCTGTGACTGTTAAAATACCCATTTGACCTATTATTACTAGTATTTTTTGAGTTTAGTCACAGTAAAATTCTAGAGATATATAGAAAATGCTTTGTTTTTACTGTGATGGCACCTATTTTGTGACGTATCCGACTCACTCTATGAGAATTATATAAAGCGCGGGGCTTCCTGCTTGTTAAGCTAAAATTTCTACCAACTAATTATAACTTTCCAAGCGCAAAAATATGTCCAACTCTAGTTGAATCCAAGTGGATTTATACTGATTGGCTCTCATCAGTAATTTATTAGTATTAAAGGGAAGTAACTACAGCAGATTTATCGAGTTTTTCTCTCTCAGGGACTTTGATTTTGACTTGTTGGATGATAACTAAAGGCTAAATTAGCTTCATCCACTGGTTGGCTATGAATATTAGAATCACAGGGAAATTCTACATTGTTTATAGTTGAAGAATTCTTTTGCTGTGACTCTGAAAGTTTTGGCTCTAGATGTCCCCATTTGGTAGTGAGAGCTTTTAGAATCGCTAAGCGGTCGGGGTCTGCTAACTTATCTGCATCAACTCTGTAAAAGCGAATCCCCTTGGACGACTGGTGATGAAGTTTGAGATAGATTCCAACACGTTTCAAGAGATAATTGATAAATTGAATACCTTTGGTTTTCTCGGTAATTTTTAGATTGAAACATAGGCGTAAGAGTCTACGATACTTTTTCGCTTTATCTAAAATCTTCTGAACATAAGGATCATTATTAGAATATTCTTTCTCTGGATTACTCAAGTCGATGAAAGTGAAAAGTCCTATGTCTTTTAGCAATTTAACTTTCACCGAATAGGTTTTGATGTCGGGTATATAGGGAATGCCTTCATTAAATTTCTCTAGATGATGTACCCACTCTTTTCTGTCCAAAACCTTTGTTATTTCACTATTCTCTAAGTACCAGAACAATTTTTGCTGATTAAGCCATCTACGATTGTCTTTGGTTACTACCTTATGAATGAACTCAGGAGTTAGAGGTATTTCTGGTAATTCAGCACGAAGTAAGGCTTTGCTAATTTCGCGTCTTTCCTGTTTTGTGGTAGTGCCCTTTTGTTTAAGTTGGAGAGCGGTTTCCAAAGAAATGTCTCTGGAATTATAAATTCCTTCAGCTTCTTCTACTTTCAGAGATTTTTTGAGGTCATCTACTCCTATTCCTTCCTCAGTCTTTTTATTGTTGTGGAAGTCTGTGATAGTATGCCCCTCTTCCTCTAATTGGCGGTGTAACTCACGAGAAAGGTGGAATAGTCCAAAATTCCTTCTAGCTACTAATTTACAGTAAAGATTAATGTGTGGATTATCCCAAGTACCAGTGTGTGGATTCATAAGCTCATTCATTACTTTTAGCTTTTGACCATCACTGGGATTTTCAGGCATCATTGTACTCAAAACATCACAAAGAATGCTCGATTCTTTATTTAATTCTAGTAGTCTTGACTTAATTTCCTCTGGCTCAAAGCTTACAAACTCATCTAAATGTCCTTGAGTCTTACACCAAATTGAGCGAGGAATAGGTTCTCTTACTCTACCGAGCATCTGACGACATTGACTAGGTTCCAAAACCCCCGTAAAAAATGCGTACATCTGGTCGAAATAACTCAAATCTATAGATACCCCTATACCCATTGAAGAAGTATAGATAAGTACAATAGGTTGGAGTTCAGTAATCTTTTCATTAGGATGTTCGACAAACTCACGACCTTCATCAGTTTCAGTAATGGTACTGTCAATCCGAATTGTTGGCAGAGCGGGATAACACTGAAAGATATACCTTTGTAGAGCTTCTGCCTCTTCTTGAGAGTCAACGCTAATAACAATACGTCTTTGTCTAGTAACTTCCTCTTCAACAACGGGTAGAGCTAAATCAGCTATTAGTTTAGTTATGAGATGATCTTTTCTGCCCGTATAAAAATTAATTTTGTACTGCAACTTTGTCCCTGTATAATCATTGGTGACAATAAAAGTCGGTACATCGGGTACTAGCTCCTTGAAATAGTCGATGGCAGTATTGCTCAAATCTGCATCAGCAATTACAACCATTCCATTATTATCAAGACATTCTCGAAGTTTTGCCCCCAAGACTTTTAAAATCAATGGTCTTTTTTCTTTGCAAGTGGAACTCAGCAAGTGATGACTATTCGCTAACTCAACTTCGTCAATGATGACTAGAGTGTTGTTCCAGTCACGTTCTTGAAGCTTCCAAAGACTATCCCAACACAGTGCAATAGTCTCTATGTTCTCTATAATCGTCATCAAATGTAGTCCTGGAATTTCAGCATCACCAATCCAGTTAATTTCCCATTTAGTACTTTGTTCTCTCCCTAAAGCACGACGCGGAGTTATAGAGATTACATTTTTGCCTAATATTTTTGCATTTTCAATAAGCTTTTTGATTTGAACACTCTTACCAGTACCTTTAGGAGACTTGAGTGCTACTAAACCTTGAAGGGGTAGTAAAACACTCAAGTTATCAGGTAGATAGCGAGTATCAAAATGGATATTTGACTCGTAAGTTAAGCTTTCTAGCTCAATCTGACTTCTCTGCCGTTCTGGGTGATACTGATTTTTTTTAGCCTTATCAGTAAACTTCTGATAAGGCATTAATTTTATAGATGCTATAGCAGCTTCACCAATTTCATCTATATCTCCAATTCTTTTCTCGTCCTGACCCCAATAGGCAATTTTGAGTTCATAGCCTAAATTCTTAAGCTCACGATGGGTATTTTCGTAAATCTTGAGAACTTGCGTATTTAACAGAGAACCAGCATCAGCGAACAGAATAGGCATAATCTTCTGTCCTTCATGAGTCTTCTCAATATGCTCTAGATAGGTTTTGAGCGTTTGAGAACTAGATGCAAAGTTACCGCCAGAAGCTCCAATGGCATGAATACCTAACCTATCCGCCGCAATTGCTGGTTTAAATGATACGCCTTCCGTTAGAGCTAATGGCAAAGTGGTTTTCTTTTTAAACCATTTCGATACTACAGGATGCACTTCACCAGAAGGAGCGTAAAAACCTAGTGGTAGTTCACCATTTTTGAGGTGGGCTGAGGTAGAAAGACCATTTGTTTCTCCTTTAGCCCAAAGATATTTAGGTGAGTCTCCTTTTGTTGCATCATCTAATCGAATTTGCCAGCCAACAAACTCTCCTTGAGCATTGGGGAGCGGGCAGAGAATACCACTGACCCCAACATTAAGGCGTTTCCCGTTTTGAACTCCAGCTAATCTGACATTAACTTTGTGATTGAGTTTCTGCCAAGGATAGATGCTACGGTACATCCCCATTTCAATTTGCTCATCGCTCATCCCTCTCTTATTTTTGAGGTGTTGGTAATGTTCTGGAGTAAGTGAGAGTTCCGAAAGAACACTACGAATAGCTATATCTCTTTCACTATCTGATAGAAAAAGCGCTACCTTGGCTTCTTCTCTTTCTTTTTCTCGTTCCTTTTCTCTCTGTTTCTCTTCTTTGTACTCCTGAAACTTTTCGTTTTTCCAAGCGATTGCCTCGGTTTTGAGGCAAAACATGGAAAAACCCTGTTGATCTTGGCCTCTGTAGACGAACTTCGACTCGTCTGCTGATTCGGGATTCCAGCAGTGGTAAAGTCCCGATGGACTTTGACGACAATTTTTAGTTGCTTCACAGACGGGACATATATTTCTGTGGTTACAATATTTCCAATTAGTCATCATGACCAATCTCCTCAATTACAGAAGAGGGATTGCACACTTGTTCTAGAAAGTGTAGAAGCTTTCCTGCACAGGCTGGTCTGTTGTTTTTATCAACTTGCCAGTCCCAATGGAGAGTGACTTGAGGAATGGATAAGGCTTCCGATTCAGTGAACGCTCCTGGAACTCTTCGTCCTGTTTCAATATGAACGAGACGATAACCTAACTCTGGTGAGATTCGCTTTTGAGTGGCAATGCTCTCTAGGGTGAGAGGGTACACAATAGATGGGGATAGCTTTTGGGGTAATTGGATTTTTGTTGATAATGACATGACATTCCTCAGTAATTTATTACGAAGGAACTCTATGTATTTAAAAGGAAGTATTGAAAGTTAGACTACTTGGCAACAGCCAAAAGCTAACCTATACAGATTTCTGGTTTCAGAAATTACTACGCTTTGAATAAGGGGTTAAGCAACGATTCGCGAAATTTACTATCACATCTCACCTCAAAGCTATACGCAGAGATGGTTTCAGCCATTGATTTTTTCTGATGCAGAATCTGCAAGTACTGTAGATTCAA
>CASBQB010000284.1 GCA_949127655.1 Chroococcales cyanobacterium PMM_0086
TGTACCTGCACTAGGACCACCCAATCGAGATAGAAAAACAACTATTGTGGATTTTATACCGGTGGTCGGCGCAGTGAAAACGCTAAAAGAAGGAGCCGAAGACTTGGACGATGGGAACACCACCGATGGGGTGATAAAACTCGCAGTTGGTGCCGCTTCGTTGGGACTCGATGTGATGACGCTGGGATCGGCCGGTGGCATAGTGAATGGCGCCGGGAAAGTTGTTGCGAAGGAAGTAGCGAAAACTGCTGCAATTTATGCTGCTTCCAATGCGGTGAAACTGGCAGGCAAAAATATTCCACCTAAAAGTGGTTCGCTTCTGTCTAGTTCAAACATTTCCACTGTGTCAGACCACCAGGATGTGAACGAGTTCCGGTCGTCCTCGTCTTACACCACTACCTCCACCTTCACCCGTACTTCGACCTACACCTCCACCCCCACCTTCACCCCTACTGTCAACCGTACTTCGTCTGACACCGACACAACAATGGGGAGCACACTTCTCTCCTTCTTCAGAAAATCAACTAGCAAAGCAAATAGTAAATGAAATATTTATTATTTGGTTTCTTAGATGGTAAATATTTATTTAGCTATTTACTAATGCAATGAAAAGATGGAATCAAATGGATGAAAACATTAAACTAAACCCTCACATAGGTCATTTAACAAAGGACCCTGCCGGATAAGAGTCGAAATCTGCCACCCTATCAATTATTGTTGAAAGTCATATATTCTGAGAGCCCGCATCGTGCTGCACATTTCTGTCACTTTTCTTTCTTATTAAAGACTGACTAGACCCTTCTTATCCATTGTTTTTTCGGCAGGTCAAAATTGATGAAAAACATCAATTAAATTCTCTCTTTCAGATCAAATGCTAGTGATTTTCTCTCCTAATACCTCCTACCGATTAAAAAGAAATCTTCTATCCGATGCAGTTTCATTCCCTCTACAAACTAGGATATAAGAGAAAAATTCAATTAGATTCTCTCCTCAAAATTTGATGATGAAAAATATTCTCCGATACACCAGAGAATACACCAGAGAATATACAAAATTATCATCTCTCACTTTTTCCAATTGTCATATCTTTTTAACGCTTTTCTAGACATAACTGAGAGTAGCATAGGGAAATTCTCCATCATTTACTCTACAAACCATATGACTTTCAGAGGAACACAAATAGTCACAAAGAAGATATTCATGAATTAATTTCAATACCATGCGCTTTTTCACATGATTCATACATCTATTCTCACCATATCTCTTGATTTCTTTAATCTATTCGACTCCATTCATACCATGATTGATACTGAATTTGTGGTTACTATCGATCAAGATAACAACCACATGCTCTGCTGTTAGTCAATACTAGTTATCGAATGATTCTGACATGCATTGTATATTTCCTCTTGATCTCATTCTACGATCGAATACTTGAACAATCTCTTCCAAAGACGATGTGTGACTTTTTTCAATATATTATCCAATTCCTTCTGAACAATCCCTCAAGATTCCATTGATTAAATAATCCAGAATCTGTTGAGTCAAAAACGCGAAAAGAAAATATTACGAAGAAAAAGTCCAAGATGACATCAAAGAGATTGCCAAGTGTTCAAGTTCATTCATCATCTGAAGTTGTGTCCGAATCTGTATATGTACGTTCACTCTCTTGTTTCACCAATGCTTCTTGGAGTCTCCTTCGTCCTAATGATGGTTGGAAATTGTTGTATCGGGCATATGAAAGATACCAAACAATACTAGCTACATGACCACAGCAGCCCATATTACGTGCTCCTGATGAACATTGACAATACCATGCTTCAATTGGTTCATGGGAAAAAGAATACTGAATCCAAGCTTTGTAGGTCCGAGAATTGGAATGTCGACTTTTTTATACTAGCACGAACGAGGTTTTCTTCTGAATGATCAACTTGGATTACATACATTCCTTCCTGGTCCAAGTGCTCTTCAACGTAAGAACGAGCCATTTTAATTTGATAAGTACCGAAAAATAATTGACGAAGTCTGTCGAGCGAGAGAGATGGGAAATCAAATGTAACTTCATCAATTCTCTGCCATTGTGAACGAGAAGATAAAGACCCAGCAACTATTCGATCTTTCAATATGTTATTGAGGGTGGGTGTGAGGGTGAGGGTGAGGGTGAGGGTGTGGGTGGGTGGCTAGGGTGTGAGGGTGTGGGGTGAGGGTGAGGGCGAATACACGAACACATACACCTCTTAAGTGAGGGGGACGACAGATACATGCACACACATCTTTTAACTGAAGGCGGAAACGAAGCTATGTATCGATCTACCTATCTACCTACCTAGCTACCTAGCTGTTTTTTTCAGCTATCTATCTACTTATCTAGAAGCCTGTTAGAACGTTATATATCATGGAAAAATCGAGTTATAATATCACTGGAATGTGTCATGGACTCTCTCCGTCCCATCATTTCAGGTCTTCGACACCCAACGATTAAAATATCCAAGTTTCTCGATAACTTACTGAGACCATTGTTTAATGACGTGGCCAAAGAAACGACAATCGATTCTGGGTTTGAATTAGTCAAACATGTAGAAAAATGGTCTCAAGAAAAATTAAATCCAGAAACATTATTTTGTACAATTGATGTCGTTGATCTCTATACAATGATTCCTCAAATTGAAGGCATTTTATCTCTCAGAAGAATGCTAGATTATTTAAATAAAAAACAAGTCAATGGCCTTAAAGTTGAAACACTTATTCGATCAAGTCGATTCGTTATGCAAAATAATTATTTCTCATTTGATGGTCAATTTTATCATCAAATCAGAGGTGGAGCAATGGGATCACCCCTAACCCTCACTATGGCCAATTGTTATATGTATTTCTTCGAAAGACCAATTGTCAGACAAGTGAAGAATAGTGGTGGTCTTTATCTCCGATACATTGACGACTTATTTATCACAATCAACTGGCCTCAGCAACATTTATTGAAACAAATTGAGAGATGGAACCAGTTCGATGAAAATATTAAATTAAATTCATATATCCATCGTTCAACAAGTTTTCTGGATTTATCTGTCGAGAATCAAAATGGTTCTTTGATCACCAAAGTTTATCACAAACCATCATACGAACCTTATTATTTGCCATTCAATAGTATCCATCCAATGCACATGAAGAAAAATATTCCATTTGTAATGCTCCTTAGAGCAATAAGATACTGTTCTTCCTTTAACTTATTTATTAGTGAGCGAGAATCTCTTCGAATGGCATTACTATTGAACAGATATCCAGACAGTATCATCTCAAATCCATGCGAAGAAGCAAGACAAGTTGATTATGATAAGAATCTGTTTATACATTTCACTTACTGCACCAATATGAGAACATTTCCTATTCGATTCCATACATTGTGGAGCAAGTATTTCTCTTCCTCTCCTATCAACGACATTAGTCCCGTGCTAGGGGCACGAAATGTTCTTAATTTACAACGCCAATTGACGATCAGGTGAATTTTACTGTCAGCCAGATTATTATTTTCAAGTTCCTATCTTAATTTTTCATCTTCATCTTCCTTTTCTTTCTTCCATCAGTATCCTAACAGCTACAGTTCCCTTTCATTCCATTTTGATTTTCTTTTTTGAATATTGTTATAATATTACTATATCTTGATTTTTTTCTTTCTACCTTAATCTATGTAATGCAGTGCCTTGATAAGCGTTTTGATTTCAATCAATAAACACGAAACGCGTCGGCAATTCCAAAAACATCTGCATTACAGTGGTCTTTATTCATCTCTTCATTGATTCATACAAAAGATCGATTGCTGAATAAGCAAGTATTGAGAATAGCAGATCGATTTGTCTTTTCTCCAAAGGATAGGTCAATCTGTTTTCGTCTGATTCACCCTCACCCTCTACTAAATTCTCTCTTTAGGCCCGATAAATTCATCTTCGATCACGACCAAATCTCTTCCTTGCTAGACAATTTCTCTACATTCCCGATGCAATCTCTATTTTACCATCATCCGATCATTACTGACTATGATTTCTATCTATTGTCTTGGATTCCATTTCTTTAGATTGAAGAAAAGTATATTCTGAACTTACCTGATGATGAAAGAATTAAGCCTCGTTCGAAACGATCGTCGTAAGTAGCTTGGAATTATCTTACGAAAACTCACTCTCACCCTCCTCACCCTCTCAAACGCAAAAACGTTTTTACCGTTCATCACTACACCTTTTTTTACAGTGTACCAAATTGATATGAATTAGCGAATACGAATGATGGCACACTGTATATATGAGTCACTGGTTATGATTCAAAACGATTTATTCAATAATAACGGATTTTATCTCCCACAGTATTTCCAATATGTAACAAACTTGTATAGGAACAGCGGAAAAAAGTGAAATAATAGAAAATTTCCGCAAAATGCTGAAGATTTGTCAATTTTACTCAGTGCGAACACTGTCTTTTCGTTCTTGTTATTTAATATCATTGATTTGTCTCTATCGCTGTTTGCGCCCCAGAAGACGTGGCTTCGCGTGAGTCATCATGATGTTGCAATTCTTTTTCTCGTTCTTATTCCTCGTCGACTCCGTCAGTGCATGCTACATTTATTGTTCTTTCTCGTGAGTCACTGGTGTTTTACCCACATCGTATATATTTATCACCAACCGATTCCGCTTCCCCTCCCGAAAAAAAATTAGAGACAACAACATTATTCTTCAGAGATAAGATACAGATAGTGTTCTGATCAGTTATGCTTGATTTAAAACATTTTCGAGAAACGTTACCGGAAACTGATGAGTTTTCAGCTGAGAAGCGAAGATGAATGATCGGGATAGACAAACTCGAGTTAAAGAACTTTGCGAAGTGTTCTCATGATGAGTCTAGTAAAGCAAAGTTGTAAAAATAAAATTGCGTAAGTACTTATAGCGCCACATTCGCAGTATATCAACTTTTGTTTTACATTTCTCGGTTGTGCAATTCATTTTAAAAAGCTCTTAACGGTATGTTCGTGGGATTAACATATGAAACAGAGGATGTCACTGTTATAGTGTGACGCGTGATCACGTGCACTTTTCTCCGTTCTTCTATAGATGGGTCTTTTTCTCTCTCTCGGTTGGACGTGTTCTCTTCTCCTTGGTGTTTTCCTTCTCCATGATATTTCTCCACCGTCTTTTAGGTTCTCGTATTTTTCCTACTCTTCGATCGTACATACGACCCACGTGCCGGAAATACAGGGACAGTTCATCCATTTGTTCTCTCGAACAAATCACCCAGTAACAGTCACGGGATGACCATAGGTTATCTTCCGATTTCTACATCTCATTGCGTTACTCTCTTAATAGATTTCATCGCATCTTCTTGTTGCATCATACTGTTACGCCATCATCTCGTTTCATCATCTTCTTGTGTACTGTATATAGCAGATGACTTCGCAACAAAATTCATTCCACTCTATCTAGCTTCGACCCTATATCGATCTCCAGTACTAGCTATCTAATTGGCTTTATAGACTTTCACAGTGGAGCTTCTTATATACTATAAATAAAGAGATTCATCAACACATGCACCAGTTTTTTCGATTATACTATGTATTTTATCTGTCATGGTCCGTGAAAGCTGCTGTCTCAATGTACTTCAACTCTCCTTCTAGAATGCGTTTCACAATATAGATTAATATAAGTCACTGTTATAAATATATTCTGGGACACAATCAAACGTTTCTTATTGGGTCAAGAAAATGTTTCGTTCTTCAATAGAAATCGACTCCAACTCTGATGATGAATATCCGACGGTGACGACCGCTGACTCTAGAGAACTGGACCAGGAGCTTGACGTCAACAATATCCATTGGATTCGACCGTTACCCACTGATTACACCCTCGCCCAAATCGCTCCGATAACCGACATTAAAGCACAAAGAGTCCAGAACGAGTGCGAAAAGATGGGACCCGCACTTGCTCGCAGGTATAAACAATTGAAGCCCTTGTGGTTAAAAGCGGAAATAAAGACATGTCACATTGGAAGTGGAGAAGAAACCGGTGTCTCGATACCTTTACGTGACATTATAAGAGCAAGAGGCATTGATAGCGACCAGTGTGGTCATATTATTGGCAATTCTGTGGGGGGTAAAATGGTCGACATTAACCTTTTCCCGCAAAACGAGAAAATCAATTGCGGATTGGAAGGTAACTACAATCTTTGGAAAGTAATCGACGCGTCCATCAAAATGTGGGTTCAGGGAATACCGGAGGATTACAATCCGAGAGTCGAGTTCCAAATGTTGCTCTACTACGGCGACCCAAAGCATCCTAAACGGCCTGATCGATTCAAGTACATGGTTGAATACCTGAAGGATACCGAGTCGAGTCTTTGCAGTGACGACAACGACGAAAACTGGATATCCGTGTCTAATACCTTGTTTAACATCGCATGTATCGCTTTGCAATGCAAGAACAACGGCGTAGAAACGGTTAAAAAAGACATCAAGAAGGCCATTAAAAAAATGTCGCGCATATCCAAACCGTATGCCGAAACGTTTCTCAAGGAATGGTTAGCGATATTTCCGAGAGAAAATCCTCCGAAACCAGTGACTGCACCACGTCAATCGCCTACACGGGTACCATCTTATACATTTTCAATCGACAAATCATATACGCCGGAGGTGCCAAACTCACCTGCACAAGCGCCTAAATCTGTACCTGCACTAGGACCACCCAATCGAGATAGAAAAACAACTATTGTGGATTTTATACCGGTGGTCGGCGCAGTGAAAACGCTAAAAGAAGGAGCCGAAGACTTGGACGATGGGAACA
>CASBQB010000285.1 GCA_949127655.1 Chroococcales cyanobacterium PMM_0086
GAAATATTTAGTAGTTTGAATCCTTTACAACGTCTACAATTAGCACGTCATCCCCGTCGTCCTAGCACATTAGACTATATTCAAACTATCTTTGATGATTGGTTTGAACTACATGGAGACCGTGGTGGACATGATGATCCTGCTTTAGTAGGGGGAGTCGCTCGTTTAAATGGTCGTCCAGTAATGGTCTTGGGACATCAGAAAGGACGAGACACTAAAGACAATGTAGCGCGTAACTTTGGGATGCCTTTACCAGGAGGCTATCGGAAAGCGTGGAGGTTGATGGAGCACGCACATCAGTTTGGTATGCCTATTATCACCTTTATTGATACCCCAGGAGCTTGGGCAGGCATAGAAGGCGAAAGACTAGGACAAGGAGAAGCAATAGCTTATAATCTACGCGAGATGTTTCGTTTTGAAGTACCAATTATCTGTGCAGTCATCGGAGAAGGTGGTTCAGGAGGCGCTCTAGGTATAGGCGTAGGAGATAGTATACTTATGCTAGAACACGCGGTCTATACCGTGGCAACACCAGAAGCTTGTGCAGCAATTCTTTGGAAAGATGCCAAAAAAGCCGAACAAGCTGCAGAAGCACTGAAAATCACCCCTAGTGACCTCAAAGAACTAGGGATCATCGATCATATAGTTTCAGAACCCCCTAAAGGTGCCCACAACCAACCCTTAAAAGCTGCAGCTCTCCTCAAAGAAGCTCTTTTAGATCATCTAGAAGAACTCACCTATATCCCTGTCAAAGATCGCTGTAATATACGGTACCAAAAGTTCCGTAAAATGGGTGCTTTTTTGGAAAATGCCCTCATCTAAAATGTTATAATCTTGAAGGTTGAGTAATGTAACGTAATGTTAAGATAAACTCATAGAAAAAAGCGCTCCTCTAACTAAAAGATAAAAATTACATTATGACCTTGTCCTTAAGTGAGCAGCGAGCAATTATCACAGGAGCAAGTAGTGGTATTGGTCGTGCAACCGCCATGGCCTTTGCTAAAGCGGGGATCTCAGTAGCCTTAGTCAGCCGTTCTCAAGAAAAACTAGAAACTGTCGCTCTGGAAATCAAGAAAATAGGAGGACAAGCAAAAGTCTATCCCCTAGACTTGGCCCTGATCGAAAACGTGAGTGAGAGAATGGGGTCAATAACCAAAGACTTCGGGGGAGTAGATATACTCGTCAATAATGCAGGGATGGGATACACCCAAAGCCTTGCTGAGACATCCCTAGAAAACTGGCAAAAGGTTTTAGATATTAACTTAACTAGTGTATTGGAGTCAGTAAAAGGAGTCCTACCCCAGATGCGGAGACAAAAGAAGGGTACTATTATCAATGTAGCCTCAATTGCCGCTCGTAATGCCTTTGGCAACTGGGGAGCCTACTGTGTCAGTAAAGCCGGACTGGTAAGCTTTTCAGAAGTCCTAGCCCTAGAAGAGCGAGTCAACGGTATCAGAGTAATGATTATCAGTCCAGGCTCAGTTAACACACCTCTTTGGGACAGTGAAACAGTTGATGCAGATTTTGACCGCACATTGATGCTCACCCCAGAAACAGTAGCCCAAGCCATTCTCCAAGCGGCCCTATTACCAGCAGAAGCCGTCATTTCAGAAATGACCATTATGCCGAATGTTGGAACTTTTTAGCTCACTTCCCACCTTTTACTAGCTCTTATTTTACGATTACTCAGAACAAAAACTATGACAGTAGTAAACTCAAAAAACGGCAATTCTCAAGGCTCAAACCCAGATCACAAGAATATTGGGGACAGGATTATCACTCGTCCGGCCAGAGATACCCATGAGGGGTTAGAAGCCCAAATTCACGAAACTCATGTTGAAGAAAGTAAATCTAAAATGGCAGACGCAGTTAAGGTCATTTTAGAATCAGTAGGGGAAAATCCAGAACGGGAAGGGCTGCTGAAAACTCCTAAACGAGTAGCAGAAGCGATGCAGTTTCTCACCCAAGGTTACGGTCAATCCCTAGAAAAACTCGTCAATGGAGCCATCTTTGATGAAGGTCACAACGAGATGGTTCTAGTGCGTGATATCGACTTTTTCAGTCTTTGTGAACACCATATGTTACCCTTCATGGGAAGAGCACACGTCGCCTACATACCTAATCAAAAGGTAGTAGGACTGAGTAAAATAGCTAGAATAGTAGAAATGTACTCACGTAGACTGCAAGTACAAGAGCGCTTAACTAGACAAATAGCTGAAGCTATTCAAGAGATCCTCGAACCCCAAGGCGTAGCAGTAGTGATGGAAGCAACCCATATGTGTATGGTCATGCGTGGGGTGCAAAAACCTGGTTCTTGGACAGTTACAAGTGCAATGGTCGGAGTCTTTCAAGCTGAACAAAAGACAAGGGAAGAATTTCTAAATCTGATTCACCATAGACCTAATTTTTTCTAGTTGACAATTTTTAGGCTATGGGTGCCAGCTAATTTCTTGTTAAGGGTAAGCCAGAGTTCTGATTTATCGGGACGCAAGCTGATAAAATAATCGCTGTTAGCCGTCAAATTTACCCCATTCAGTAAGACCTGTGCAGGTGAAGCAGAACCTGTATAGTTGTGAACAACGATAATGGGGGTATCTAAAGTAGAGGGAGCCGAGGTAGGCACCGCAAATGACAAGCTAACCTGATTATTGACTGCATCTACTTCCCAAGTACCGAAGATAGGACTAAACCCGATAGGGCTATAGCTTTGATTATCAGTACGACCGACTCCAGCAAGACCCTGAGTCCTGACAGTACCTAAGCTAGCGGTTAAGGTAGTTAAACTGGCTGTTTTAGCCTGCTTAGCCATATTTTGGGTCGGATTTGCCGAGTGCGGATCTAAAACAATGTAAACGCTGTAGCTTACTTTAGGATAACCACTGACTGTGTAGCCATTGGAACTGACAAAGGAGCCACTCCCCAAAGATCCCCAATCTGCACCCCAAGCTAAACGCTTATTACTGGTGGTTTGAACAGCATTGCTAATAGAGTACTGAATAAGTTGATAGGCCCAGTCGCTTGTACAGGGTATTTTGTGGTTATAACCAGGGCCAGCGCCTTGGTCATTATTACAAATTCTGCCCATATTCAAGCTAGTTTTACCCCGCCAGATAGGCGCTTGGTAGTTATTGTAACCCCCTGCATTTTGTAGGGCGGTGATTTGTGTTCCCGCTAGACCCATTTCAGCATCAATAGTCGAAGTCCATAAATAGCTATAGGGAGCACCAGGATTAAGCTGAGAATAATCCCACTCATTATTCATGGTGAAAACATTTCCCGATGAAAGAAATTTATATTTATCTCCCCAACCTACACCCCCTACAAGATCGGTACCGTTGCCTCCTTCTACCTTCATATCCCCATAAGGCGCACGGAAGTCGGAGTTAATGGCATTATTAGGCGCAGCAGACAAATCAAAAGTCACTGACCAGATCGGATAATTGCGACCTGTAGCGAACATCCATTGAACTCGAACAGGCATATTATAAGCTGTCACATATTGTCGATTAGGATCACTGGCCCCATTGATATATGTCCAGGGAGCAAACTTATTGTTAATCGCTGCTTGAGTCAATCCATAGCGAACATAGTTGAGAGTATATTCGTGAATAGCATGGTGATTACCAGCAAATAGCTTGGTATAAGTCGCGCTGTTTCCCGACCCTAGAGGTGAATCGTCTTTACCATAGGAATTGGCTAAGGAAGTGTTACTCAAGTGGGCGACCACATAGCCGAAACCAGCCGCACCGTTGTTGCCGGGATCTACCGTTCTGGTTGTCCCGTCTGCTAATGTATAGGTAAACTGCTTGGCATTACCCCCTTTGCTAGTGTCGTTACGGGCCAGTGAGACAGTCCGTAGTCGACAGTTACTGTCAGACCATTTATACTGATCATTCAAAAATCCATTCAGGCTTTTACCTGCATTAGCTGTACCTGAATCTACAGTCAGTGAGCCACAGCCACTACTAGTCGACTCGACTGGCACAAGAGTGATATTATCCAGGTTAAAGATAATATTACCCTGCCCCTGTCCGTCCTGCAAATTTAAACGAGACATGGCAGTCAAGCCTCCAGCAAGGGCACTTATCGGAATGCTGACTGTTGACCAGGTATTTGCCGCTAGTGCTGGTGAAGCATAGGCACCCATCTGAACGACTGGACCTGATACATTGCCGTTTTGCAGGGCGACACCAATCGCCGCAACTTTAGCAACATTGACACCTGCTCCGGGATTAACCTCAAAGGAGATTGCCGAGAGGGAGCCTAAGCTTGTAGTACTTGGGCTTTGACTCAAGCTGAACGCACCCCAAGGCTTGGTAATGTTCACCTGTGCAGAGGCCGACCCTGATTTTTTAACCGTTGAATCATTGGTATAACTTGTGTCCCAACTCCAATTCTGCCAACCGCTAACTATGCTATCGTCATATAGATAAACTAAGTTAGCCGCAGATGCAACTTGGGTGTAACAATTAATACTTAACGTGATTGAGGCTGCAGCAATAGCTAATAATCCTATTTTCATAGTACTAATTTAAGTCCTAAATATGAGTAGGATCTAATAGTATAAAATATACCAAGTATCCCTAACTATATATTGCCCATAAATTGGATACGGATAAGCTAATGAATTTTTTTCTGTGATACTTTCTCTTCAACCCTAGCTATTGCACTAAAAGGCAGTGATAAACCACCTGAAGTCAAGACCCCGGTTAATTTCTGTTGTTTACCAATGCCTTTGATCATTATTTGTCCTTGTGGATCAGCAGAAGGACATTCTTTTAAGGTAACTACTTTGCCTTTTAGAGTCACCTCTGAATCTTTGAAATGTCCGACTAGAGGTAATTCTTCATCGCCAGATAAGACATTGACTACTTCAGGAGAATTAGCAACTAAAAGTGCATTGAGATAGAGTCCTGACTGTTGAATTTTCAGAATGAGATTTTGATCCTTAAGACAGTCAGAAAGAGACTTAGCTTCAATTTCATAAGTTCCACTCAGCTTAGGTGATACCTTGAGATTAGTCTGTGCATAGGCAGTGATGAAGTTAAAGAGGACAACCACACCAGTAATAGAGAAAGTATAAAAGAGAATATGTTTAATATTGAGTTGTTTAAGCATGACTAATTTTTCCAAAGTGTACTAAACGATCTTAACCTAATCAACTCCCTAGAAAGTTAGCAGCCCTGTTATCCTAGAATTTAAAGGATAGAGCGATTTTCTTACTGACATGATCTTGAATACTCACTTAAACAGACTGAGTTGTCTTGTTTTATCCCTGGTGTTAAGTCTTTTTTGCCTTCAAAGTGCAAGTGCTGATCTACCAATTGACTCCTCATCTGAAAGCTTTGTCGTCAAAGCAATTAATAAGACAGGCCCGGCTGTTGTCCGTATTAATACAGAAACACTAGTCACAAGTAACTACGAAATTCCTGATACTTTTCCAGATGACCCCTTCCTAAGAGACTTTTTTGGCTTTGGACAGATGCGAACAACACCCCACCAAGAAAGAATAGCTGGACAAGGATCAGGGTTTATTATTGATTCTAGTGGTATAGTCCTGACTAATGCCCATGTTGTAGATAAAGCTAATAAAGTGACAGTCATCTTAAAAGATGGACGGATCTTTAATGGCCAAGTACAGGGAACTGATGAATTAACTGATTTAGCGGTTGTCAAGATTGACCCAAAAGGAGCAAAGATACCGATAGCGCCTTTAGGTGATTCTTCTAAACTACAAGTAGGAGACTGGGCTATTGCTGTAGGAAACCCCCTAGGATTAGACAATACAGTCACTATGGGTATTATCTCAACTTTAGATCGTTCTGCAGCTAAAGTGGGGATTAGGGATAAAAGAGTAGATTTCTTACAAACCGATGCAGCTATTAATCCAGGTAATTCAGGTGGACCTCTCCTGAACGCGCAAGGGGAAGTAATCGGGATAAATACAGCTATTCGAGCTAATGCTAATGGAATTGGTTTTGCGATTCCAATTAATAAAGCTAAATCCCTACAAAGCTATTTAACTACAGGAAAACAGGTTCCTCACCCCTATATAGGGGTTGAAATGGTTAATATAACACCTGAATTAGCCAAAGAGAATAATAGTAACCCTAATTCACCTCTAAGTATCATCCCAGAAATAGAAGGAATTTTAGTGGTGCGCATTTTACCTGATAGTCCCGCTGAAAAATCTGGGTTACGTCGAGGAGATGTTATTGTGGCAGTCAATGGTCAAAATATTAATGATGGTGGATTACTTCAGTCCATTGTCGAAAATACAGGAGTCAATCAACCACTTAAACTAAAGTTACAGCGAGGAGATTCTCTTCTAAATATTAGCGTCCAAACTGCACAACTAGAAAGTCCGGCTTAAATACTCACTCAATATAAAATAACCATGATTAAAGCTTACGCAGCACCTGCATTTGGCCAACCACTAGAACCTTTTGAGTATGATCCTGGTCTATTAAAACCAGAAGAAGTAGAAATCAATGTTGAATACTGTGGTCTCTGTCATAGTGACTTGAGTATGTTGAAAAATGAATGGGGTATTACTCAATACCCCTTTGTTCCAGGTCATGAAGTTATCGGAACAGTTGCAGCAATAGGAGAACAGGTAACTACACTTAAAGTAGGTCAAAGAGTAGGTTTAGGTTGGTTTTCTCATTCTTGTATGCACTGTGAATGGTGTATGTCAGGTGACCATAATCTCTGTTTGACTGCAGAACAGACCATTGTTGCTAGACACGGCGGTTTTGCCGATAAAGTACGCGCCCATCAAGAATGGGTGGTGGTCTTACCAGAACATCTCGATCCAGCTAAAGCAGGGCCTCTCTTTTGTGGTGGGATAACGGTATTTAACCCAATTGTGCAATTTGATATCAGACCGACTGATCATGTCGGGGTAATTGGCATAGGTGGTCTAGGTCATATGGCCTTACGCTTTTTGCACGCTTGGGGATGTGATGTAACTGCTTTTTCTAGCAACCCTGACAAGGAAGCAGAAGCAAGGGAGTTAGGCGCAAATCATTTTGTTAATTCTCGTGATCCTGACTCTTTAGCTGCAGTGGCTAACTCTTTTGACTTAATCCTATCTACAGTCAGTGCTGATTTAGATTGGGGTACTTATATTGGTACTTTTCGTCCCAAAGGTAGACTACACTTTGTCGGAATACCCCCTAGTCCTATTCAATCGCAAGCCTTCCCAATGATTTTGGGTCAAAAGTCTATCTCTGGTAGTCCTCTAGGCAGTCCAGCGACAGTTAACAAAATGCTGGATTTTGCTGTTCGTCATCATGTAGAACCAGTTACAGAAACTTTTCCCTTTGATCAGGTCAATGAGGCCATAGCCCATTTAGAATCAGGTAAAGCACGTTATCGGATTGTCTTAAAACATTAGAAAAAAAGGGGGAGAGATAATTCTCCCCTAACAAGCTTATTAAATAGAATCGCTATAGTAAATTAAATAGTTAAAACTAGAAGTAATCTTTTTTATTTAAAAGTAAGAGAACCGACAGTTAGAATGCTCAGAGTAGTTGATTTGAGTAAAAATACCATGATGGGAAACTCCCAAAGTGATTGTCTGAATGTTTGGTTCTATCAATTTATCTTTCTGATTACTGAGAAGTTATGCAGATAAAATGAAGATTATCTGCATAATTAACCTTAGTAAGCACAAGCCCAGTTACCATCGGAATCAGCACAACAACTGACTACAGTACCATCAACGATAGTCGTTCTACAGGTGATTGAAGCAACCGACTCTCCAGCAGATAAGTTAACCTGTGTTTCACCCAATTTAATCTCAGGATGATAGATAGTTTGATTAGTTACTTCTTGACTATTTTTAGAAGCTAAAGTCACAGCTTGAACTGGAGTGATAACATTAAAAGCCAGGGAACCGACAGTTAGAATGGATAGAGTAGTTGATTTGAGTAAAGATAGCATAATGGAAAACTCCTAAAGTGATTGTGTGAATGTTTTTTCTGTTCTGTCAATTTATCTTTCTGGTTACTGAGAAGTTATGCAGATAAAATGAAGATTATCTGCACAACTAAGCTCAATAAGTACAAAAATTCCTCTAAAATATCATCACCGATTTACAGCAGTATTAGAAAATAGCTGCTGAGAATCGGGTTAGATGAACTTAAGAGGAGTAATATCGAATCGTACTAGGTAAAAAGGCTATCAGCTAGCCTCAGAGTCTTCAATTATTTCTTCTTCTTGAGAGGGGGGAACTAGCGCCACTGCAGCAATAGCATCATCTCCATCTAGACGCTGTACCCTTACTCCTGTAGCCATGCGAGACTGTAAGGAAATGGCATCTACAGCTTGACGAATCATAATACCTCGATTGGTTACGATCATTAGTTCGTCTTCAGGATTAACTACATGGATAGCAGCTAACTGGTCTTGACCTGATTTGAATTTAATCGCCCTCACGCCCATTCCTGCCCGATTTTGTAAGCGGAAACTAGCAATAGGGACTCTTTTTCCATATCCTCCTGTAGTGATCATCAGAACCCACGGACCTTGATCAGTTTCTTCTACTAATACTTCGCCTTCTTCTATCGGTTCTTCTTCAGTCTCTATTAGACTGCTTATTTCTTCTTCTAGGAACTCTTCGGGATTCTCCAGAGGAACATTTTGCTCTGCTACTTCTTCTTCAAGAGGAACTAAGTTAGCCACAACTTGACTAGCAATGATATCCATACTAATCAGTTCATCGCCTTTTTTGAGTTTCATTGCTTTAACTCCTCTTGTCGCACGACCTAGAGGACGCAATTGATCACTATCTGTTTTAAAGTGAATAGCCATTCCGTGACGAGAACCAATAATAATACTGTTTTCTGCAGTCGCTAAACGCACCCAACGCAGTTGATCTCCTTCTTCTAGAGAGATGGCAATCAGTCCATTAGTACGAATATTGCTAAAGGCAGAAAGGGCTGTTTTTTTGATAAAGCCTCCTTTGGTGAGCATGATCAGATAGTGATCTTCTGTAAACTCACTGACAGCTACAATAGAGGTGATTTTCTCATCTCTGGGAATGGGCAACATTTGAACGATCGGCACTCCTCTTGCTGTGCGTGAACTAGTTGGAATTTGATAAGTACTTAAACTATAAACCACTCCCCGATCCCCAAAGAAGAGCAGTTTATCGTGATCACAACAACTTAGAAAATGCTCTATCCCGTCATCATCTTTGATTTTAGCGGCTGCTTTCCCTCTGGTCGCGCGACTTTGCTGTTCAAAGGTATCAACTGGCATTCGCTTGATGTAACCTTGTTCTGTGAGTAAAATAATTGCTTGTTGATTGGCAATTAAATCAGTGTCGATCAGTCCACCTTCATCTTGAACGATAATTGTTCTGCGTGGGGTAGAATGGAGGGTTTTTATTTGTAGTGCCTCCTCCTCAATGATTCCTTCTATGCGATCACGTCTTGCTAATATGTCTTGTAAATCAGTAATTCTGATTTGTAGTTCTTCGTGTTCTGCCTGTATTTTTTCTGCTTCTAAGGCGGTTAGGCGACGCAATTGCATTTGCAGAATAGCATCTGCTTGTGTTTCAGATAGAGTAAATTCTTCAACTAGTCCTAATTTAGCGCTACTGGTATCAGATGCAGCCCGAATTAAGGCAATAATAGGGTCTAGGTTACTTAAAGCTATCAATAGACCCTGTAGAATATGGTCTCTTTCTTGAGCCTTACGCAACTCATATTGAGTTCTGCGGATAATTGATTCAATGCGGAAGTCTAAAAAGACGCTTAAAAATTGTTTGATAGTCAGAAGTTGGGGTCTTCCATTGACTAAGGCCAACATATTAGCCCCAAAATTACTCTGGATGGCCGTCTGTTTGTAGAGATTGTTAAGTACTACTCTAGCATAGGCATCCCGCTTGAGTTCAATAACCACGCGCATCCCACCGCGATCACTACTTTCATCTCGAATATCGGCAATACCTTCTAGTCGCTTATCGTTGACTAATTCTGCTATTTTTTCGATTAGTGCCGCCTTGTTGGTTTGATAAGGTAGCTCTGTGACGATAATTGCTTCTCTATCTGGGCGGCCTTTATGTTCTATTGTTTCAACTTGTGCTACTCCTCTTAAGGTGATGGAACCTCTTCCTGTCGAGTAGGCATCTTTAATACCAGAACGCCCTAAAATCTGACCACCTGTTGGAAAGTCAGGGCCTGGTATTAACTTAATCAGATCTGTTTCGGTTATTTCTGGGTTATGGATAAGCGCAATTAAACCATCTATGACTTCTCCTAAGTTGTGTGGGGGAATATTTGTGGCCATCCCCACAGCAATACCAGAGGAACCGTTTAAGAGTAATTGAGGAATTCTCGAAGGTAGGACGACTGGTTCTTGTTGTGAACTATCAAAGTTATCTATAAAATCGACTGTCTCTGCTTCAATATCTTGTAAGAGGGCATTGACTGTCAGAGTTTGCAGACGACATTCTGTATAACGCATCGCTGCAGGTGGATCATCATCGACTGAACCGAAGTTCCCATGTCCGTTAATGAGAGGGGTGCGCATAGAGAAGGGCTGTGCCATTCTCACTAGTGCGTCGTAGACTGCTGTGTCACCATGTGGATGATATTTCCCAAGTACTTCCCCTACTACCCGAACACACTTTTTAAAAGGGCGTTCTGGAGTTAAGCCTAATTCATACATGGCGTAGAGGATGCGGCGGTGTACTGGTTTTAATCCATCTCTAGCATCTGGTAAGGCACGTCCCACGATCACGCTCATTGCGTACTCTAAATAGGAGCGGGACATCTCTTGACTTAGATCTGTTGGTACTATCCGATCTCCTATAGAGGTCATATTGTTTTAACTCCGTGCTCAATAAGGCTTCATTTTCCTTATTTTAGCACAAAAAGATGCTTTAGTTCAAAAAAACTATTAAGTATTGACAAACTTAACTACCTCTGCCTCTTTGCTTTCTCTAGCGACTCGAATTAGCAAAGCTGCTAAAAAAAGACTTGCTAAAGAAGAACTGCCGCCATAACTAAACAGAGGTAAAGGTAGACCTGTTGTCGGTAACACCCCTGTAGCAACTCCGATATTGAGTAAAGACTGTCCTACTATGATGACCATAGCGCCAACGGCTATTAAACGATATGTGCGATTATTACACTTAAGAGCTACAACCATGGCCACTGTTCCATAAATAAAAATTAAGGTCAAAAGTAAACTTGTCCCAACGAAGCCAAATTCTTCTGCAAAGACAGAAAAGATAAAGTCTGTATATTGAATGGGCAAGTAAAAGAGTTTTTGTTGTGAGAGTCCGTAGCCTACTCCACTGACCCCACCTGAACCGACTGCCAATAGACTTTGTACTAACTGATAGCCGTCTCCTTTGGGATCATCCCAAGGGTTCATAAAAGAGAGAATACGACGACGCTGATACTCCTTAATACTGACACTTAATACTGCTGTCATTACGCCCAGTGTTGCTACTCCTATGATGTATCTCCAGCGTATTCCTGCGGCTATGGCCATCAACCATAAGGTAATTCCACATAGGGCTGTTGTACTTAAATTGGGTTGAATAAGGATTTCCGCCAAAGCTAAAGCAAAAATTCCTAGCCAAGTGAACCGAACTTTATTAGTTAAAGCATACCAACTAGCAAAGACCCTGGCACCTTGGAGAACTAGAAAGGGTTTCATTAATTCTGAAGGCTGGATTAAAATAGGTCCGATAGAAAGCCAACGAGTAGCACCATTGACCGTGGAACCCAAACCAACCAGAGTCATAAATAGTAGTCCCATACTCAAAACAAGTAGCCAACCGGCGATTTTCAGCATATTTTGCAGAGGAAACCGGACAACAAAATTAAAGCCAATTAGTCCTAACCAAGTCCAGATTAATTGTCGTTTAATATAGTAAAGTCCATCGCCATATTCAGCATCAGCCACAGGATAGGAAGCCGAAAAGAGAGCGATCAGTCCTACTAATAACCAGAGATAAGTCAGCCAACGCAGAAGACGCGCTCTAGACGACCAATTCTGAACATCTGGATCAATAAAAGGAAAAAGATACTTTAATAAAGTCATAGGAAAAAACGCATTAACCATTAGAATAATACATGAAGTTTTTCTATTAAATACAGAACCACCTGTTAATTATGAAGATTTACCAACTTTTCTCTCTTTCTTTCTGTTCCTTACTACTTACCAACAGTTATCTATTAAGTGCATCTGCTCTACCTAATCTCAATACTCAACCTTCTTTTAAAATCTATGAACTTGCGCAAGCTCAACGTAAACTAAGGGTTGCTGTCTTGGACTTTGATTATAGTGCGGTTAATGATCCTAAATGGATCTCTTTTTTTTCAGGTGGAACAGGCGGTTCTAGAGGAGTTAGTGATATTTTAGTTAACAAACTAGTTGACGGGGGTAATTTTAGTGTAATCGAACGTAGTCGCTTAGATGCTGTTCTCAAGGAGCAAAATCTGGGTGCTTCTGGGCGTGTAGATGCGGCAAGCGCGGCTCAAATTGGTAAAATTCTCGGTGTAGATTTGGTAATAATTGGTTCAATTACTCAATTTGACTTACAACAGAGTACTTCTGGTGGTTCATTTTTGGGCATTGGTTCAGTGACTAAAGATACCAATGCCTTTGTACAATTAAACATTCGTGTAATTAACACAACAACTGCTGAAATTCTGGCTGTAGTTGAAGGCAAGGGTAATGCTACTCAATCAGACACTCAAACGGCTATTTTGGGCTATCAGGGAGGGTCTGCAACGAGTAATGAAGGCAAATTACTGACTGCAGCGACACAACAGGCAGCAGACCAAGTTATTGTCGGTCTTGATAGTAAAGCTCAACAGTTGGCTACAGCACCACGGGCTATTTCTAGTGTTAATTCTGTTGTAGCTGCCACTTCTGGTGGACAAGTTATTCTCAATAAAGGTGCAACTTCTGGTTATCAAGTCGGGATGAAGCTTTCTATTGAAAGGGTAACACAGACAGTCAAAGATCCTGCTACAGGTAAACTCTTGCGCCAGTTAACTCAAAAAATCGGTCTAGCTGAGATTGTTGAAGTAGATGAGAGTTCTAGTGTAGCTAAAATTGTGGCAGGTGGTAAGTTTAAGGTTGGGGATGTGGCTAAACCAGCTAAGTAGACCGTCTACGTGGTTTATAATAAGGTCTATTTAGTAGAAACATCAGAAAAAACTTAACAATGAAAGAAAGCATATTTGGTCAGTCATCTTCGATAAGTAAATTCAATCATTTTTTGTTAACAAGATTCAACATCAAATCGGATAATGGTTTTGATTTAGTTGTTTCAGACCCACAAAAAACAATATATAACCCAGAATGGCTTGAGGATAGATTCAAAAGATTTGAAAAATATTGCTATTATTCAGTCAAATCATCCTCAAATACTAACTTCAAGTGGCTAGTTTTTTTTGACATTAATACTCCAGATGTTTTTAGGGCAAAAATAAAAGAATACTCAAATTATGCAAATTTTATACCGATATTTATTGAGGTATTTAATTTAGCAAGACTTCGATAAATTATCCTTGAACACTTAACAGGAGAGCCTGAATATTTAATTACTACTAGACTCGATAATGATGATGCAATTTCTAAAGATTATATTCAGATGATTCAAGATACTTTCAGTGAGCAAGACTTTGAGTTAATTAACTTCCATTATGGTTATGTATGGCATGAAAATACAGGAAGACTCTATAAAAACGGTAGAGGATGTAATCCTTTTCTAAGTTTAATTGAATCAATTGCCGATTTTAAAACAATTTTTTTACCTGAGCCTCATTATAAATTATATGACTTGTATAAGCCCGCAGGTCTGCTAAGAAATATAATCTTAGATTCTAAGCCAGTCTGGTTTCAAGTAATTCATAGGCAAAATTTAAGGAATCACATTGAGGGAACAAGACATCCCAAAAAAGCTCTAGGTAATGATTTTGTTATTAATGATAATCGCATTAATCAACCTGAAAACAGTGTTTTTCTCTACTTAGAGCAGCGTATTCAGTATTTTAATCGAAGACCTTTAGTAAAATCGCTCCGAACGAAAGTTGCTATCAGAACTAAGCTAAAAAGTAACCGTTCAGGGGGGTTACTTCTGGTAGACTAGGAAACATGGATGAAAAACACTCACTACAGATAGAAGGAATTGACGCAGGTGACTGGGAGAAGACCCCAGCCAGCGTCAGAAATCTAGTAGTGAAGTTGATTGGAAGAATAGAACAACTAGAACTTCATCTTAAAGAATTACAACTAGCTAACGAACAGATTAGCGAAAAAGTTAATCGGAATTCACAGAACTCCAATTCCTCGTCAGCGAATGACCCTCTTAATGTAGAAATGCCTAAGAAAAAAAAGAAAACAGGAAAAAAGCGGGGAGGCCAACCAGGTCATAAAGGTCATAACCGTTTTCTATATCCAGTATCCGAATGTAGGGAAGTAACCAACTACTATCCGTCCACCTGTAGCGGATGTGGGGAGACCTTAACAGGAATTGACTCTCAGCCTTACCGTCACCAGGTAGTTGAGATACCTCCAGTAAAACTTGATCTTATAGAAGCCCGTCTACACCAACTGACTTGCCATAACTGTAGACAAAAAACCAGAGCTACCCTACCATCAAGCATAGAAAAGAGTGGTTATGGAGAAAGAGTAGTAGGCATTGTCTCATTGCTCAGTGGGGAGTATCGTCATTCCCATCGGATGGTAGTCGAAGCCATGTCAGATTTGTTTGGCTTAAATATAGCTTTAGGTACTGTTAATCGGTTAAGAAACGAAGCGAGTGAATCAGTGTCGCAGACAGTAGATGAAGCACAAGTTTACGTACAAAGGCAACCGATAGTTGGAGCTGACGAGACTTCTTTTAAGCAGGGTAATGCTGACGGGAGAAATCCACAAGAGAAGAAAGCTTGGTTATG
This sequence comes from Chroococcales cyanobacterium PMM_0086, assembly GCA_949127655.1. Taxonomy (GTDB): domain Bacteria; phylum Cyanobacteriota; class Cyanobacteriia; order Cyanobacteriales; family Microcystaceae; genus CAISPN01. The sequence continues at coordinate 14,934 of CASBQB010000285.1, forward strand.
GGTCGCTGTTACCCCTTTAGTAACTTTTTTTCAAGTTATGTTAGCTCGTTCCACAGAAGCGGCACAGTC
>CASBQB010000286.1 GCA_949127655.1 Chroococcales cyanobacterium PMM_0086
AGCTAAGACGCACTTAAATCGGATACTAGGATTTCTCCCACACCCAGTCGCCCAGTCGCCCAGTCGCCCGATCTACTCTACGAGAACTACACCAGCACTTTAAATGCTTAACAGCTTAGTCTAAAAGCTGCCCTTGACTTAGATTGGGATGACCCAAATGCTAGAGTTGAGGCATTAAATAAGATTTTGGAAGTTTTGAATGCTGTTGAATTTAAATTACAAGAAACCCCAGAATTAAAATCAGAAACGGTAGAGGAAGTCAACGAAAATATTAGTATAGCCAGAGAGATTCAAAAGCAAGATGTGGAGGAAACAGTAGAAGGTAGTCCAAAGTTGAAAAAAGGGGTAGCCAAAGACCGTCGGATCTCGATTGAAGATCCCCAAATGCGTCACGGACGTAAAAATAAACATCTAAAAATTAATGGTTATAAGCCTCATGTCTTAACAGATTTAGACTCTGGTTTGGTACGAGCGGTAGGAGTAACCCCAGCAAATGTACCAGAGGCTACAGTGACTGATGATATTGAGGCTGATTTAGCAGCACAATCGGTGACCTTGAAAGAACTTCATATTGACCGAAGCTTGCTTCTGCCGCAGGCAGTGCTTATCTAGCTAGTAATTTAGTCAAAAATCGGGACGAATCCTTGATGATTATCTGTAAAGCGATGCCTGTTAGAACAGGGAAACATTTTTCTAAACAAGCATTTACCCTTGATTGGGAACAACAACTCATATACTGTCCCAATCATGTAAGCATTCCCTTTACTCTTGGCAAATCTGCCCACTTTCCTGCCTCAATTTGTGAGTCCTGTCCTCTCCAAGAACAATGCACTAATAGTAAAAACGGACGGAGTGTTTCCATCCATGCAGATGTGGGCGTAGCCGCCCGTAGACGTAGTCCCCGTAGGGTAGGGTGAAACTTTTAACGGAATTACGTCAACGTCAAGCTACACCATTCGGACGGGCTAAACTACGTGAAAGAGTTCAAGTCGAACATACCTAGCGCACATATTGGACATTGGCAAGGCGACCAGGCGAGGTATTTAGGGCAACGCAAAAATCTGTTTGACTTACGCCGTCTGGCTGTCGTGCATAATCTCCATGTTCTTGCTCGAATATCTGTATTTACTAATAAAGAACCTAATATCCAGATAGCTTAACCTATTATTCATGTCTTTTTGTCAAGCCTTAATTCTTGACCGCCTCTCTAGGAATTTCCAAAAGTAGTGTCCATCGTCACCAAAAAACCATCAAAAACCGTCAACAACAGGAGCGAATCGCACTTATGGGAAACAGCAGAGGGAGCAGTATGGTTGAGATTATTAGTATTAGCAGTGATTTATTTCTTTGGTATTAAAAAAGAATTGGAGCCGATAGTCTGTCGGAATTTTTTCAGGACTTAAACTTGGATTTACGTAGCGAAGCTTCTCGAAGAGTATAGGTTGTTCTGCCAGTACTTTGCGAAAAATTGAAGGACAAATGCGAGAAAAAATTGTAGCATATGGAGAAGCGCAGTCAGACTCGTGTAAAGGAAAAAATCCAATTGATATAGTAATGGGAATGGATGAGACCTTCTATGAAGTACCGATTCTAGTAGCTATGGATTTACCAAGTGGATTTATCTTCACAGAAGTAAAATGTGATTTTTCTGACCTTCGGTCAGTAAATCGTACTTACGACACTTGGTGGGTGGGCGTAGCCGCCCGTAGGGTACAAGTCAGTAAATGGTTTAATACTGATTGTTCTGACGGCAAACCAGCACAATGGAATTGTAGAATAATGGTTAGTGATGGAGCGCAAGCTTTAATAAAACTAGCCGTAAGTGGATTGGGTTGTCTTCCTATTCCAGATTTATTTCATCTAGAGCGTGCGTTAAGCAAATCCATAGGAACGTCCCTTGCTCGTCAACGGAAGCAGTTACAACACCAAGAACACAAATTACAAGAACAAGTAAAAACAAATTCCTCACTTGATATAACTGTTCAACTCCAAGACTTACAAACCCAACTCCAAATCTTAGAATCTGACCAGCAAGATTATCAAGAAAGTCTACATAGCCTCTCTCAAATGATACATCCTTTTTCCATTAAAACAGGAGAATCTCAGTTGGGATTAGAGTTATCTGCCATTTTACAAGTCCCCTTAGCAACATTAATACAATTAGGTCAAATTTATGCGCATACTAGTTCACAAGCTGCCTTAGCCCGTTGGCAAAAACTGATACCGTCTCTTGCACAATTACTCCATGCTTGGTGGATATGGGTAATGGAATCTCTAAACGCAGAAACTCAAGAGCCTGAAACACAAAATTGGGTTTTGACCTACTTATTACCTTGGATTTATTGGCACCAAAATTCGCGAAAAAACCCATACTTCTCAACTACTCCAAGCTGATCAACAAGCTACTAAGGATGCTCACAACCGATTGTTATCGAATGCTTTTACTCAAACCCTGTCTCCAGACCAACAACAACAGTGGATTAACTGGGCATTATGGATGTGTGCTAAGTTTCAACGCACTTCTTCTGCTGTTGAAGGGCGTAATGGCTATTTATCTGGTCTGCATCATTCTAATCGTGGTTTCACAGAACAGACTTTGAAAGTACTTACCATTATTCATAAAGAGTGACCTAAAGCGTCCTGATGGTACTACTGCTGCACAACGTCTTTTTGGTCAACCGCTACATGAAACCTACCTAAATCTACCTAAAACAACAGAAGTTGTTTGTAGGTAGGCTTAGCGTACCCTTTCGGGCTGACGCAAAGCGTCATCACTTCCTGCTTCACTGAGTCCTCA
>CASBQB010000287.1 GCA_949127655.1 Chroococcales cyanobacterium PMM_0086
AATAGACCTCTTGCAAAAATAAAAATTAAATCAATTTAAGTCCCAAAAACTCTATTTCTTTCCCCTATTGCCTATTCCCTATTCCCTATTGCCTGACGAATGCCTGAAGTCTAATATCTTCTCTTGGAACTCCCATAGACACCAATTCTTCTGCAGAATTTTGATCTGTCAAATTTTGTTGAAGCCAGATTTTGCCGTTGTAGATATCAAAATGTATAATACATCGATCAACCCGCGTCAACCCTTGCCACCCTACATTCATCCATTGATTATGATCCCGTTCAGGATCACAAATTAGCTGTACTTGAACATCTGGGTTGGTTTTATCTTCAGTCGCATAACGGCTTAACAAAGCTTGAATAGCCTCTCGATATTTATTTAACTTATCCATGTTCTAGTATTGATAAACATATATTGTATCCATAAAAAAATGTATATCTAGAGACTTTGGGAAGTTGCTATAATAACGGGTAAGATTAATTCCCAAAAAGTTCTTAATAATCTATTTTTTTAGAAGATGGTAGCCAAAGCTAAGCCGCCAATTGATTTTAATGCGAGTATTTTTTTACCATTAATAGGCTTTGCAGGAGTCATAGCTGTTTGGTGGATCATGGCACTTTCTAAACCAGATTTAATACCGACACCACTAGAAGCAATTAAAGCAAACTGGAGTCTTTTAGAGAACCCCTTTTCTAGAACAGGGCCAGGTAAAATGGGAATAGGCTTGTTATTATTAGCCAGTCTACAAAGAGTCTTATTAGGCTTTTTATTGGGTGCCCTTGTGGCCATTCCCTTAGGCTTCTTAATAGGTATGTCTAAAGTAGCTTGGGCAATATTTAACCCCCTGATCCAAATATTTAAACCCGTCTCACCTTTAGCATGGCTACCTATTGCCCTGACTATCTTTAACTTAGCAGACCCTTCAGCTATTTTTGTCATTTTTATAACCTCTCTCTGGCCAACAATTATCAATACAGCAGCAGGCGTGCAGAGTATACCCCAAGACTATCTCAATGTTGCCCAAATTTTAGGTATGCCTCGTTGGAGACAGATAACTCTAGTCATGTTACCTGCCACTTTACCCTATATATTCACAGGCTTAAGAATCAGTCTAGGTATTGCCTGGTTAGTCATTGTGGCAGTGGAAATGCTCACAGGAGGGGTGGGAATAGGCTTCTTTGTCTGGGATGAATGGAACAGGCTAAACCTAAGTGCTGTGCTTCTAGCGGTCATTTTGATTGGAATTACGGGACTCTTTCTAGACTATGGTTTAGGCAAAATTCAAGTTTTAGTCACACACCGTAAGTAACCAATATGAGTACAAATCATTGGACACGTCGCGCTGTCTTATTAGGGATGGGAGGAGTAGCTGTTACTGCATGTAGTACAGTAGTAAACAACAATCAAGGACTCTCAGAAGCAGCACTAGCAGTAAAACCCCTAGTAGATCCCAAAAGCTTAGAAAAACCAGATCTAACAGTCGGGTTTGTGCCAGTCAACGACTGCGCTCCCTTTGCTATTGCTTGGGAAAAAGGCTTCTTTCGTAAGTATGGTCTAAATGTTACTCTCAGTAGAGAAGCAAGCTGGGCAACTTCTAGAGATGGTTTAATTTTTGGTCGTCTAGATGCTAGTCCAGTGGTTGCAGGAGCTATTACCAACGCCAGAACAGGGGCAGAAGGCGCACGTCATGCCCCCATGTGTGCAGCTATGACTATCCACCGTCACGGCAATGCAATGACCATGAATAAGTCAATGTGGGAAGCGGGAATACGTCCCTGGAAGGAATACAACGGGAACCTAGAAGCACTAGGAAATGATTTAAGACGCTATTTTGAAGGTATTGCTATAGAACAGCGGGTCTGGTCTGTCGTTCTCTCTTCTGCTATTTATGAATACTTTGTACGTTATTTAGTTGCAGCAACAGGGATAGATCCTAATAAAGAGTTTCGTTTAATTATTACTCCTCCACCTCAAATGCTCAATGGAATGCGGATAGGTTCCATGCAAGCTTATATGGTAGCTGAACCCTGGAATACCCGCGCTATAGTCCCCTATGAAGGACTAGGCTTTACTTTTGCCCAAGGTAGGGAAATCTGGCGAGGACATCCTGATCGTCTTTTAGCAGTCATGGAACCCTTTATAGTTAAATACCCTAAAACTTACCGTTCTCTAGTCAAGGCGATGATCGAGTCTTGTCGCTATTGCAGTGATCCTGCTAACCGTCCTGAAGTGGCTAAAATCATCACAGAACGCTCTTATACTGGTGCTAGACCTCGTAAACCAGGTTTTCCTATTGATGCTCTTACTAGTCCAGGCATTGTGGGAAACTATAACTATGGTGGTTTTGATGGAAAAGCTAGATTATTTAATACTCCAGAAACTACCCTCTTCTTTGACTTACCTGATGATCTTAAGCAGGATGAGACAGATCATTCCACTTTCCTCTGGCGTTCTGAGAGTATCTGGTTAATGACTCAGTCAGCGCGTTGGGGACAGATTAAGGAAATTCCACCAAATGCTGAAGAAATTGCCAGTAAAGCTTGGAAAACAGAACTCTATCGAGAAATAGCTGCAGAGATAGGTATTGCTTCACCAAAAGATGACTACAAAATAGAGAAGTCCTCACAGTTTATTGATAATAGGGCTTTTGACCCCAGTGATCCTGTTGGCTACCTCAAGAGTTTTGAAATTCACGCCCAAACTCCACAAAGGTTCTATTTTTCTTAAAAAATACCGTGAACCTTTTGTTGGTGAGTCTCTTTTATTACAATTCAAGAACAACTTTTGAGGTTTTAGGTTTAGAAATACAGACTAACACAGACCCTTTTGAGACTTGATAAGTTGGAGGTTGCTGGTACTCTACCTCACCTTCAAGGATTTTACACTCACAGGTACCACAGATCCCCTGACGACAACTGTAAGCAGGACTAAGATCGTTAGCTTCAGCAAAGTCTAGAATACTCTCTGCATCAGCTTTCCAAATAGCAGTTTTACCTGATTGGTTAAAGACAATTTCTATTTCTTCATCAGTAGAAACTTCATCTACAGCACTATCTGTTTTTGTTTTACTAGCTTTAGTAAACATCTCAAAAGATACGAGGTTTTCTGGTATGTTTGCTCTCTTTAATCCATCTCGAATTGAGTCCATAAAGGAAGGAGAACCACAGAGAAAATACTCAGCTTCTTGCTTAATCAATCCTTGAATTAACGCTGTATCGATATAACCAACACTCTGATAATAGGTATCATCTTCAGGACGCGGGCGACTATAAGCAAAATGCAGATGTAAATTAGGGTTTTCTGCTGCGACTGCCTTAATCTCATCTCTAAAGGCATGAAATGTGCCATCTCTAGCACCATGTAAAAACCAGATAGAACGGTTGGGGTTGAGCGCAGTAACCGCTTTAGCCATACTAATCATCGGGGTTATCCCTACCCCATTACTAATTAAGACTGCAGGTATAGACTTCTCTACATCTAGAACAAATTTACCACTAGGCAGCTTGGCTGGAATGATCGAGCCAACCTGTACCTGATCGTGCATGAAGCTTGAAGCAATACCGGGCATCACATCTAGCCCTTTTGGTGCAGGTTCTCGCTTAATAGATAGACGATAATAGTTGCAGGGTGAATTGTAATCAGAAAGCGAATAGGTACGAATGATGGGTTTAGACTGTCCGGGAATATCTAGCTTAATGGTAAGAAACTGACCAGGTAGGAAATTGGGAATTATATCTTGGTCTTTTGGTTGCAAGTAAAACGAGGTAATTTCTTCACTCTCTTTGACTTTACGAACTACCATAAAATCGCGCCAATCTTTCCAAGTAATACTGTCTGATGGCTGATTCTGTTTTGGTGTTTGAACTAGTCCCAAGACTGCGCCACAACCCATTCCTAATAAAGAAGCATAGACACCTGCTTGATAAGCAGATTCATTTTTAGGATTGGTGATTCCAATAACTACAGCCCCTGTAAAGGTGATTACAGAACCTAATGTAACTGCTGCTGTTAAGCTTCGATAAAAAGGATTGTGAATTTTTTCTAAGCTGGAAAACATGGTTAACTCCCTCTTGAAGCGCTTACTTCCTTCTACCTACAAGAATATCTCGTTTAAATGAAAGGCAGTTGAGAGAAGACTGAGACTTGAGAACAAAAGAGAGAGTAATTTTCTAGATTAATTCGCAAAAACTTTGATAGTCTGCTTCTACTTGGCGGGAGTAAGTTTGAGCATAATTGAGAATTTCTTTTTTCCAGCTTGGATTTTGGCCAAAACTGATCAGATCATCAGGAAGCGCTGAACCACTTCTGGCTGCGCTGCGTAATTGAGACCAAGCAGTCAAAGATCCCATCGTCTCCACAACACGTTCTAAGCGACGAATTGTCCCATTCCAGACGCTCAAATTAACCCTATCTTCGGTGGGCTGAAGTTCTCTTAATACATATGACTTGTTATGCTCTTCTAAAGGCAGTAGAAGGGCTGGAGAATTTCCCTGCATCCTTTTTTGGTTGGTTAGAGATCGTTCTGCTTGATTAGACCATTGGGGTTGAGTGAGTTTTAGATAGGGCTGCAGAGAAGAAGATTCCCGCATTGCTTTCAAGTCCAGCAGGTAGTTTTGGTTAGGAGAACCATTTCCCTCTATTAAAATTACATATCTTTCAAGTCCTAAGCTACTGTTTCCGGCAAGACGATGAGCTACATCTAGTACTTTAAAAAAATATGGATTGACTTGAGTTATTGCCATACTATCTATTAGATTAGTTACTTTGGTACATTCAGCTTGAGTGACTGCTTGGGTGTTTTTATTATTGATTTTTAGCTGTCGCTGACCATTCTTCTTGTTAGTTCTTTTATTAAGAAAATCCTGGCGATCTCGCTCTCTAAGGCTAATTAAAAGGTCTTTAACTAATCCAACGGCGGTTTCACGCTCCACTGTATAGACATGACCTATAGCTAGGGCGTTAACATAAGAATTCAAGGCAGCGTTACACAAAACCATTGCTTCAAGTTCAGTGACTGAGAGAGTCTTGGCCGCGACTAGAATACTAGTCAGAAAGCGTGCCACATCCCAAGTACAAGGAGCTAAGGCTGATTCATCAAAATCATTGATACCAAAATAGACTAACCGATTATCTCCCTTGAAACTGCCAAAGTTTTCTAAGTGTGAGTCTCCACAAATCCAGCTTGCTGGTGCATCATTGAGTGGGGAATCAGTCGGCCAATCTTGATAAAATAGGTGACAAGTGCCGCGAAAAAAGCTAAAGCTATCAGCAGCCATCTTTTGATATTTCAGCTTTAACAAGTCAGGTTCTCGATTCTGGTTAAACTCTTCAATTAGTTCTCGAACATCCCTTTTGATCATCTCAAACTCCTGTTATGGCAATCTTAAAATTTTAAATCTTTACTACCTCACTTTCTACCTCCTGCCTCCTGCGGGTTGAGGATGCTATCGGAAGCGGGTTGAAGTCCAGCCATTTTAAAACGTGTAATTGCTGTATGAACTGCCTCCAGGCGGCGCACTATTTCTTGTAGGCCGGTAGCGACAATATTATAGTCTCTTAGATAGTAATGAGTGCTAGTACCTTCTTGATGATTGGAAATTTCAGTAAGACGTTCTTCCTGCAGTTGCTGAAGATGAAGAAGTATTTCATCTACTGTGGCATTCAAAGGAGGTAAGGGCAATAGTGGCGTATTCTCTTTGAGAGATTGCGCTAATTCGGTTAATCCTTCTGTCACCTGTTGAGTAAAAAGAATAACTTTTGGATGAGGTTTACTACCACTATATTGTTCAAGTTGAGTCAATAAGATGGTCACACCTCGACCTAAACGGGGAATATAATTAGTCAGGGTAATAGCCGATTCTATTTTATTAAAAGGCGTACTTGGATCGTTGATTAACCTTTGCAAGGCGATCTGCAGTGTAATATTAGCAAGTCGTGCCTTGTGACGATTCTTAAGCAGACGGTTGGCATGATAGGGGTTTTCTCCCAAATAGACCGCCATCACCGATTTAAAATAGACATTGACCTGCTCAATTGCTGTAATTACAGTACTTAAAAAACGTAATTCTTCTTTAAGGCGAGCAAAGCCAAATGATAGGGCAAAGGCAAGAGCAGCACCAATCAGAGTACAAATCAGCCTTGCTTCTATATAATTCACCCCCGCAGCATCAGGATGAGTTTGACTCAAGATAAGAACAAAAAGAGTAATAAAAAATACAGACAAGCTATAGTGAAAACGTACCAAAGATATACCGATGGCCACAGAGAATAAACCGATACATTCTAGAACAAAAATATTATGAATGACGGCTAGAATAAGTGATACGACACCTGCGCCTAAAATTGTGCCAATTACCCGATAGAAGAAGCGTTGAAAGGTTAAACTAAAATCTGGTTTTAGTACAACAATTAGGGTTAAACCAATCCAGAAGCCGTGAGGAATTTGAGCACAAGTGTAAATCAAGACACCCAAGGCTGATCCCAAACCTAAACGAAGGGCATGACGAAAAAGAGGAGATTCAATAGTGAAATTTTCTTGAAGTGGTTCCCACCAAAACTCCTGTGGTGCATCCCAGATGTCTCCCTCGGTTGGACTGCGTGAAGTTTTATTGGCTTGCCACTCAAGACGATTATGCAATTGTTGAGCGGTTTGGGTAGTAAGTTTAAGCTGCCTTTGTAATTTTTTTAGCCAAAATTTTAACTGACCCATCGCAGCATAACTGATGTAATTATCTACCTCTGATTCAAGAACTCTCTTTTGTAAGTTGTACTGCTGATCTATTGCTTCTAGCAAAAGTTGAAGACGATTACAATCAGGTATTCTTGTTTTGCCTAGAATTAGTTGTGCGATATCTTCAGTAATTGAGGCGACCTGTTCAAAGACATCTTCGAGCAAAATTCCCACGGTTTTGAGTTGAGGTAGGGGATGAAGATTAATTAATTCTTGTACCGCAATCAGATTAGTCATAATATGGTCACTATCTTCAATCAAGACAATCAACAATTCCCGCAGGTGGCTCTTTCCCCACTTGCCGATCCTTATGTAGGTTAAAGTTTCTCTTGATTGCAACAATGCTTGACGCACTTGAGAAGAAGAGGACTCAAGACGCTCAGAAGATGCAGCAGAAATAACTCTTAAATCATGGAGATATTGAGCAAGAGAGAGAAAATTCTTGGCAACTACCTGACGTAAAGGTTGATTAGGTTGAAAAGGCCATAATAAAAGCGCCAAAAAGAGAGTCCAAACTCCTGCTATTAAAACAACAAAGGCTCTTTGTACAGCTAACTCTATTCCTCCTGGGGGAAAGGTGATTGAATATAGCAAGACTAGTCCAATCACCAATCCTGCGGCCGCTCCATTTTCACCATAGACTGTTAAATAACCTGCCAAAAACAAGCCAATAAAAACCAAGATGATTGTCAGCCAAAGCCAGCTACTAGCTAAAGTTCCAATTATCAAAGCTAGGGCGATTCCTATGACTGTTAAAATCAGTGTTTTTGCTCGGGTTGAGTAAAGTCCTCCTACATCGGCAAACAGCAAAATTTGAGCAGATAATCCGACCATTAATCCCAATTCTGATTGATGAATTACTTCCCCGATGACCATTGGAACTGCAGTTGCTAACCAGACCCGAATTCCTCTGGAAATCTCAATGTTACCAGTCGGACGTAAGAAAAAGGCGAACCTCTTTACTAACATGAATAATTGACCTTTAGGCTTTTTCCTTCCTATTATATGAAAGATGATTCACACTGATTATCTAGGTACTTTTCTGGTAGTGTACTACACTAATCTCAAGACTGCTTAGGTTAAGCTGAATATACTACTGATTAATCTTGAAACTGAGTTATGAGCAATCAACCATCTGGACCTCAAACCCCCTGGACACAAATGATGACGCAAGCTATACATAATGTGCGTCAAAGAGTGAGTCCGGTTGCTCTGAAAAAAGGTGCAAGGGTTCCTCAAATCTCCATACAAGAAGAAAAGGGCAAGAAACCAGTTATCTATCAGTTATTGGGGGATCGCTATCTAATCGGGCGTAGTTCGCGTGCTTGTGATATTGTTATTCAAAATGAGGTAGTCAGTAGTGTTCATTGTAGTTTGGAACGCGATTCACAAGATCCGCAACACTTTGTGATCAAAGATGAGAACTCAACCAATGGGATATATTTAGGAAGGAATAGACTAAAAGAAGCTTTTCGCCTCAAGCATGGAGATAGTATAGTCTTAGGTCCACCAGAAGCCAAAGCCTCAGTTACTCTAAACTATGATAACCCCCCACCAGTCTGGCTCAAAGCTATTACCTATTCTCTGTATGGAACAGCAGGGTTACTGGGTATTTTTGCCTGTTGGTTAGTCTGGGAATGGCGTAAATATGATATTTATCCTTTACCAATGACTAAGAATGGTCCTGTTGTCGTCTATGCAGGAGATGGTAAAACTACTTTAAGGACAAATCAAAAGATCACGCACCAGGAAATAGGTAAGTTATCAGACTTTTCTCCTCATCTAAGGAATGCCCTGATCGCTTCAGAAGATCGGCGTTTCTATTGGCATTTTGGAGTAGACCCATATGGGTTAGTAAGAGCTATTTTTGTCAATTCAGGTGAAAAAGGACTGCGCCAAGGTGCTAGTACTATTACTCAACAATTAGCCCGCAGTCTCTTTCCTGAAGTAGGACGCGAAAACACGGCTAACCGCAAAATAAGAGAAATGGTTGTAGCTTCAAAATTGGAAGCCGCATATAGTAAAAATGAGATACTCAGAACCTATTTAAACCGTGTTTATTTAGGTGAAGGACTTTATGGTTTTGAAGATGCAGCCCAATTTTATTTTGAGAAATCAGCGAGAAACTTAAAGCCAGAAGAAGCAGCTACTCTAGTAGCTATGTTACCTGCCCCTAATGCTTATAATCCCGTTGCCGACTATAACACCACAGTCCAGTTAAGAAATCGAGTGCTCTCTAACATGGTAGATCAAGGAATGCTCACCCCTCTTGAGGAAACTAGAGCAAGAAGATCCCGTATACAAATCAGCCGAAAAGCTCAAAAGGCTCTCTCTAAAACTATTGCCCCTTATTATTACAGCTATGTACTGCAAGAGTTAAAAGGTCTTTTAGGGCAAGAAACAGCCCGCGAGGGTAACTATATCATCGAAACCTCTCTAGATATCAATTTGCAACAGAAGGCCGAAAGTATCTTAAAAAAGACAGTCACTTCTCAAGGTTCATCTTATGGTTTCTCTCAAGGTGGACTAGTCACTTTAAATAGTAAAAATGGAGAAGTTTTAGCTCTAGTCGGTGGGGTAGACTATACCAAGAGTCAATTTAACCGTGCTACACAGTCTAAACGTCAACCAGGTTCAACCTTTAAGTTATTTGCTTATTTAGCAGCCCTCAAGCAGGGTATCTCTCCTTATAAAGTCTATTCCTGTGGCTCTTTTTTTTGGCAAGGACAACAGTTTAAACCCTGTGAACGCCTCAGTGGGTCTACAGATATGTATGGTGGTATTGCACAGTCAGAAAATGCCATCGCTTTAAGGGTTGCTGAAGATGTGGGACTTTCTAATGTTGTCAATATGGCTCAGAGTTTAGGTATTACTTCTCCTCTTAATGCGGTTCCAGGGCTAGTTTTAGGACAGAGTGAGGTCTCTGTTTTGGAAATGACTGGAGCTTATGCTGCTGTTGCTAATCAAGGTTTCTGGCACCGTCCCCACGCCATTAAACGCATTCTGGATGCTGGAGACTGTAAAAAATCTAATCAACCTTCTACCTGTCGCTTAATTTATCTAGCTCAAGATGATCCTACTGCTCATCAACAGGCTATTTCTGCTAATGTAGCACAGACAATGACTGGTTTACTACAAGGAGCAGTGGATCATGGAACAGGTCGTGCAGCTAGTATCGGTCTAGGAGAAGCGGGGAAGACAGGAACTACTAATAATGGTGTAGATTTATGGTTTATTGGCTATATTCCCTCACGGGACAGAGCAACGGGTATTTGGTTAGGAAATGATAATAATAAGCCTACCGATGGCAGTAGCGCCCAAGCTGCAGCACTCTGGGCAAGATATATGCAGTAGATATTATTATAAATATTGCTGTAAAGTTTGCCAAAGCAAAGTAACATTGAGGGTAATAATAATCGATGTGACTGCCCAAGCAAGTACTTTTAACCAAAAAGGATTCACAAATTCACCCATCAAACGACGATTACTAGTAAAAAGCACTAAAGGAACAACCGCAAAAGGTAACTGTAAACTGAGCACAACTTGACTGAAAATTAACAAGCTGCCAACAGTCTTTTCACCAAAAAAAATAATAGCTATAATAGCTGGAACAATTGCCAGTAAACGAGTAAATAAACGGCGTAACCAAGGCTTAAGACGTATTTGTAAAAAGCCTTCCATCACTATCTGTCCTGCTAAAGTAGCAGTCAGTGTTGAACTTTGTCCAGAAGCTAGTAAAGCAATCCCAAAGATAAAACTAGCCATTCCTACCCCTAAAAGGGGGGAGAGAAGTTGATAAGCGTCTTGAATTTCGACTACGTGTTGATGTCCTGAAAAGTGAAAGGTAGCGGCTGAGACGATGAGAATAGCACTATTAATAAAAAGGGCAAAAGAGAGCGCTATAGTAGAATCTATTGTGCAGAATTTAATGGCTTCCCAACGTTTTTCTGTAGTCTGTTCCCAGGCCCGACTTTGGACTATCGAAGAGTGTAAATATAGATTATGAGGCATAACGGTAGCCCCCAAAATCCCAACAGCTAAAAATAACATTTCTGAATTTTTCAGTATTTCCCCTTTAGGCAGAAATCCCTGCAGAACACCCGCTAGATCAGGACGAGAAAAGAACATCTCTGCAGCAAAACAGATTCCTATAGTGCCTACTAAGGTAATAATTAAAGCCTCGATATAACGAAAGCCTTTCCCCTGTAGTAGGAAGAGAAGCAGCACATCTACTGCTGTAATACAAACCCCTACTATTAAGGGAAGACCAAAGAGTAACTTCAGAGCAATTGCACTACCTAACAATTCAGCTAAATCACAGGCAGCGATGGCAATTTCACAAAGTACCCATAAACAGAAGCTGAGCTTAGGGTTAAAATAGTCTTGACAAGCTTGTGCTAAATCTCTTTCGGTTGCCACTCCTAAGCGCACACACAATGACTGGAGAAGGATAGCCATGAAATTTGACAAAAGAATCACCGAAAGCAGACTATAGCCAAATTTTGACCCCCCGGCAATATCGGTTGCCCAATTTCCAGGGTCCATATATCCCACAGAAATCAAATAGCCTGGACCTGCATAAGCTAACAGTTTTCTCCACCATCCTTGATTCTTCGGAATAGCAATAGTACGATGTATTTCTCTCAAGCTAGGATTTTTGGAGATAGACATAGATTTTTAAAATGATTTCATATTTATCTCATAATCTTATCATAATTTAAGCAGAGAAATTTTTTGCTATGATTAAAACAATTTTGCGGATTGTCTAGTTATGAGTAATGCTTTAGTTTCAACCGAGCAAGTTATCGAGCAATTAAAATGGCGCTATGCCACGAAAAAATTTGACCCAATTAAAAAGATTCCCTCTGAGATCTGGCAAACTTTAACTGAGAGTTTGGTCTTAACTCCTTCCTCTTTTGGCTTACAGCCCTGGAAATTTTTTATTGTCACAGATACTGTACTGCGTCAACAATTGGTAGAACATTCCTGGGGACAAAAACAGGTTGTTGATGCTTCTCATTTGGTCGTTCTAACCATCAAAAAAGAAGTCAATGAGGCGGAAGTAGACCACTATATTGAATCTATAGCCCAAATCCGTCAGGTAGGTGTAGAAAGCTTAGAGGGATTTGGTAATGTAATTAAAGGGTTTTTGAAGAAACCGCCTGTCGACCTCAAGGAGTGGGCTACAAGACAGGTATATATTGCCTTAGGACAATTTATGACCACAGCCGCCTTTTTAGAAATTGATACCTGTCCTATGGAGGGGTTCAATCCTACTAAGTATGATGAATTACTAGGATTAGCCCCACTTGGGTATGAGTCAGTACTTGTCTGTCCTGCCGGCTACCGTGCAGCAGATGATAAGTATGCTGCCCTACCCAAAGTACGCTACCCCAGTCCTGAAGTCATTCAGGAAATTTAGTACCAAAAGTAGTTTTAATGTAAAAAGTGACGAATCCCTGTAAAAAGCATAACCAGACCTAACTCATCTGCAGCCTTAATAGAATCAACATCTCTAACAGAACCACCCGGCTGCACAATAGCGCTGATTCCGGCTGCTGCAGCCTTGCGCACAGAGTCATCAAAGGGGAAGAAACCATCACTAGCTAATGTTGCCCCGGCAGCCCTATTTTGAGCCTGTGCTAGGGCTATTTCTACCGAACCAACACGGTTCATCTGTCCAGCGCCGACTCCTAATGTAGCTAAATCTTTAGTAACAACAATGGCATTAGACTTGGTGTGTTTAACCACTTTCCAAGCAAAGAGTAACTCTTGTAGCTGTTCGGGACTAGGCTGTTTTTGGGTGACGATCTTCCACTGTTCAGGGAGTGAGGCAATAGTATCAGTGCTTTGTAATAAAAAGCCTCCAGCCAGCATTTGTAAACTGAAGTTTGAACCTGAGATAAGATTGGAGAGAAGTAAGACCCGAAGATTACTCTTAGTCGCTAGCACTTCTCTAGCTTCGGGATCACAACCAGGCGCGACAATACATTCAAGAAAAGTCTTAATTAAAGCTTGGGCAGTATCTAAATCTATAGACTGATTTAAAGAGACAATACCACCGAAAGCTGAGAGAGAATCAGCATTAAAAGCTTTAGTATAGGCCTGGGCCAGAGTAGAACCTAAAGCCACCCCACAGGGATTAGTATGTTTTAGAATAGCAGCAGCAGGTTGACTAGAAGGAAATTCAGCAATCAAGCGGCGGGCTGCTTCCAAGTCTACTAGATTGTTATAACTTAGTTCTTTACCTTGTAATTGCTCTGCAGAGGACCAACCACTAGGGTTCATGCCTACTTTATACCAAGCAGCTTTTTGATGAGGGTTTTCACCATAGCGGAGAGGTTGAATAATTTGCCCTGAAAGCGTCCAATAATAAGGGGTCATTTCTTCTTCGCTCAAAGTGAGATTAGAGAAATAATTAGAGATGGCTAAATCATAAGCTTGAGTGCGTTTAAAGGTAGCTAAAGCCATAGACTGACGAAAATCAACAGAGGGTTCACCTTTTTGTTCTAGATACTTTGTATAGTAAATAGGGTCACATAGAACAGTTAAATGGGCGAAATTCTTAGCAGCAGCCCGTAATAAGGTCGGTCCACCTATGTCTATCTGTTCGATAGCTTGGTCTAGTGTGATTTTAGGGTCAGCAACAGTTTTTTCAAAAGGATAGAGATTAACCACCACTAAATCAAAAGGACGAATATTCTGCTCCTCCATTTGTCTAAGATCTTCAGGCAGATTTCTCCTTGCGAGAATACCACCATAAAGACGCGGATGAAGAGTTTTGACCCGACCGCCTAAAATTTCAGGTGCTCCAGTATAATCACTGACAGAAGTAACCGGAAGGCCTGCTGCCTGTAGAAAAGTAGCAGTTCCTCCACTACTGATAATTTCAAAGTTGAAATTTTCTATCAGTTCTTTGGCTAGTTCTAGTAAGCCAGTTTTCTCATAAACACTCAGGAGTGCTAGGCGTTTCATCGAGTGATTATCTCCTTAAAGTTTCATCAGTTTCATTATCTTACTTTTGATTGAGATTAAGCCTACAATTGGGATGTTGCCAGAAAAAATAGTGAATCATGCCCGAGTACCCAGAAGACGAGAATGAGTGGATAATTGATGATTATAAAGCCCCTGAGAGTTCAGCTAGTAGCCAGCTCGAGCCATCCAAAACTCTCATTATGGTAGAGACAGCTTTTATGGCTAGTGCAGGGAGTTTGTTATGGTTAATTGACTATTATTTCCCTTTAGGTCCGCTGCTGAGGATTCTTTTCCCTCTACCGATAGCTTTACTCTACTTAAGATGTGGTGCAAGGGCAGCCTGGATGTCTGTTTTAGTCTCTGGACTCTTACTAGCAGTTTTGATGGGTCCACCTAGAAGTATTATTTTTGTCATACCTTTTGCTCTTTTAGGAGTACATTTAGGAGCCTGTTGGCGAAGGGGTATTGGTTGGGGTGTCTCCATTGGCTTAGGGTCGATTATTGCCAGCTTAGGCTTTTTCTTTCGTTTTTGGCTCTTTTCACTTATGCTAGGGGAAGATTTATGGCGCTTTGTGATTAATCAAATTACTGGTTTAGTGCAGTGGGTTTTTCTAAAATTGGGGATCTTAGCTCA
>CASBQB010000288.1 GCA_949127655.1 Chroococcales cyanobacterium PMM_0086
GAAGAACATACACAATACTTTGCTAAAACTATCCGTCCTCTGATGGATGATGTACGCACTTATGCAGATTCGCTTGAAGGTGAAGTGGCTGATGATTTATGGCCTCTACCTACCTATCAAGAGATGTTGTTTATTAAATAATTAATAAAAGTAACTCAGAAAAGGCTGTTCTTTGAGAACGGCCTTTTTTGTATGTATGCGAAGAAAACAGACATGAAGGTGAATTCATATCTGTAATGTTAACCAAGAGATCAACTAGTCTAGATAGCCCATTAAAGCTATAGGATCATCAGTTTCATTAGAAGCAACAGGGCGATTACCCATAACACTATAAGTTTCACTGATCTTCAAATGACTGACAGCAATAGGACGGTTGCCAGAAATAGCTAAAGTTCCGCTCATTTCCATACCACTAGCTACAATTGGTCTTGTTCCACCAAGTGAACGATAAGTACTTACTATATTGAGGTGACTAGCTTCTATAGGTCGGTTATTGGGCAGTCTTAATCCACCTTGACTAGTTTCATTTTTAAGAGATAAGGCTGTAACTTCAGGTTTAGCTTTACTTGCTGCGGTTCTAGTAGTTGTTTTAGCTGTTTCTGCTGGCTTTAGTGGTTCGTTAGTTTGATTTCCGTTTCCTTCAACTTTCTCAACGGTCATTATTTTCTCCTTAAATTCTTAGATAGCAAGAATGTTCTTTATCTTTTTTTAAGATTGCTTTATCTTTATTGTGACATACCATTGTCTAGCCTCAACATTCGATAGTTAATACCAATCATTCCCATAACCTAAGTTTAATGTGCCTTTAACCTTGGTTTTTCCAGACTCAGGGACAATTAAGGCAGAGTTTCTCTTAGTCCTTAATTATGAACGTCTCCAAAAAAATTAACTTTTTAACTCCCTTACTTTGTTCAGCTTTAGTTGTGGGATTTTCTTCACCTTCGCTAGCTGTACCCAAGAACATTCTGATCTCCCTAGATGGTGCAACACCTTGGATACTCAACCCATACCTTTCCGACCCTTCCTTTGCTAATAAAGGTGTGGACTTACTCAAGAAGGCGGGATATACTGCTACACAAAATATCACCTGTTCTCCCTCCTTGACTGCAGCTTGTCACATCTCTATTAGTACTGGATCTAATACTAATAATACCGATATTCCAGCCAACACTTATCACTTAGTCAGAAGCCCTTTTACCAGTAATATCAGTGGATTTGGTGGACCTATTGGGGGATATGATGCAGATAACCCTGATCCTAAAGAGAGTCCTAACCCAACAGCTACCCCAATTTGGCAACCTTTACGAGCAGCAGGAAAAACAGTAGTAGCAGCAACTTTCCCTGGTGCAGATGGGGTAGATGTAAAGGTACCTGGTCTTACTAATAGTCAAATTATTCAACCTGGTAGTCAGAGAACAGTTGACTATACAGTGCCATATGGAACGTTTAATGGTCCTGCTACTGAAGGCTTTGCGCTGACCTCAAATGACTTCTCTGCTGCTACAGCTACTGTTTTGAATCAACTTGCAGCAGCTGGTATTACTTCTACAAGCCCAGTTAAAGTGGCTAGTTTGGGCAGTAGTTTTACTGTTGGTGCCAATACTTTTAACATTCAAGCAGCAGCAATTGGCACAACGACTGCAGGCTCTTATGATTCCCTCGTTTTCTTTGATAGTACTCAAGGGATTATTGCACCAAGCACAGTATCTTTACCTGCCACAGGTTCAGTCATTGTTAAAGCTAGTGATCAAAAATCTAGTCCTTTTTATCTGGGTACAAACAGTACAGGTGGAGAGGTTGGCACAGCTTTCTATCTCAGTAATTTAGCGCCAGATCTTTCCACAGTTCATGTTGCTCGCTATTCAGGTAATTTCATTCCAACTAACGTCAATGTTGCTTCTAGTGTCACTGATATCAATACTCATGTAGGTACTTGGGCCAATGAACCCGACTTTCGCATTACACAAGGATCTGCACCTGGGTTCAATAATTTTACTGAGCAGGAAACAGAAGCTATTTACATGGATCAGGTCAAAACTTTCGTCAAATATCAAACTAACCTCGCTCTAAGATCAATTGATCAGAACCCTGATGCTGATCTAGTCCTGACCTATATTCAACAACCAGATGGTTCTGAACATCAGTTCTTAATCACAGATCCTCGTCAAGCAACTGATCCAAAGAATCCTAACTCTATTGGGGCAGGACAAGATCAAGCTAAGATTACTCGTTACCTAGATTATATTAAACAATCTTACTTAGCTGCTAATAATGCTGTTCAAAGCATTATTGATAAGGTAGGGGTGGATAGCAATGGTAAACCTAATAGTAATATTATTGTGGTCTCAGATCATGGTTTTGAGCCATTTCATACTGCAGTGACTCTGAACAACTATCTTGTCGCTCAAGGTTTTGATCTCAATAAAGTTAGAGCAGTTACTTCTGGTGCTGCTGCTAATATCTATATCAATTTACAGGGACGTGAGACAAATGGAACGGTTTCTCAATCTGAGTACCTAACTCTCAAGGATCAGGTTGTGACTGCTCTAAACGCCTTTGTCGACACTAATCCTAACTATACTAACGGAGCGGCTAGTGTCAATATCTTTGACAAAATTTATAGCCGACCAGTTACATCAATGGATCTAAATAAACCTGGCTTTGGATTGCAAACAAATGACAACATTGGTCAAGATTTTGGGGATGTCTTGGCACTTCTGACTGTCGGATATAACTTTGATGGTAGACAAAATCCCGTAGTCACACGTCTAGGTGATACTTCTTCTAATGTTTTATCTGTACCTAGTTTTTATGGTGCACATGGTTATGACCCAACCATACCCAATTTAAGCGCTATTTTCTATGCTGCAGGACCCGACATCGGTACTGGTACTCTTGCGCAAGTTAAGAACATCGATATCGCTCCTACTATTAACAGTTTATTAGGGGTTCCATCTGCTTCAACTGTAAATGGTCGTGTTCTGAATATACAAGCTACTCCAGAACCTGGTACTGTAGCGGCTCTTGGGTTAGTTGGTTTAGGTGCTCTTACCTTACGCAGAAGAAAAGGATAAATAACAATAGTCGTAAGTAGAAACTCCTCCGGCATTGGGGGAGTTTTTGCTCAAGGATAGGTGTTTACTATATTAAGATGATTAGTAAGTCTCTCTCTTCTAAGCTACCACTGTGTAGCCTTACCTTTAACTATGTCTGAATATTCCTATCAAGTTGGGGGTAGTCTTTCTTTTAATCATCCCACCTATATTCAACGCAAAGCAGATCAAGAACTCCTCTATTATTTGAAACAAAGGCAGTTTTGTTATGTTTTTAACTGTCGTCAAATGGGTAAATCAAGTCTGCGCGTTCGCACTATTCATCATCTACAAGCTGAGGGGAAAATCTGTCTTTCTGTGGATATCACTAGTCTGGGTAGTGATATTACTAAAGACCAGTGGTATTGTGGTTTTATCACTCAATTATTTTTAGGACTCAATTTATTAGGTCAAGTTAATCTTAAGAAATGGCTTAAGGAAAGACAAGACCTGCCCCCTGTCCAAAAATTGGGTCAATTCATTGAAGATATCTTATTGAAAAGTAACCCTAGTTCTGAGTATTTTATCTTTATTGATGAGATAGATAAAGTTCTCAGTCTCAACTTTTCTCTTGATGATTTCTTTTCTTGGATTCGTTTTTGCTATAACCAAAGGGCAGAATATCCAGA
>CASBQB010000289.1 GCA_949127655.1 Chroococcales cyanobacterium PMM_0086
TCACCTTGGCTGCCGTAACTGCCTTGGTACGTAATCTTGAAGCTAACAATTGGTTTAGAACAGGACAAATTAACTTTAGGTTAGTTCCCTACACTCAATTTTAATTGCACAGGTCGGAATAATCCGAACAATGATATTAGTCCCCAACTTTATCTCGCTGTGGCTTGCGTTGCCCGACACTTTTTCTAGAATTTTTCTTCGGAAGTGTTTGAACAGTGGATGGCTCAGTTGTTAAAGGCACTACCTCAGTCATAGAACTTTGTGTCTCCTGTGGCATTTCTGTTAATATCACCGCAGGTTCCTTCTTTTTTCGAGTAGATCTCTTAGCGGGTTGAGGTTGTTCTTCTACAGCCTCACTGACAGAACTTGACTGGGAAGCTTCGCTCACAGGCAATATATCTTGCGTTGTTTCCTGAGAGTCCTGCCTCACTTCCATTGGTACTACTGTTGAGTCCTTCTTTTTGCGATTTTTCTGACCTGCGGTCAGTGTAGGTTTCTTCTTGGTTTCTGGGCTAGTGGCTATTGTTTCTGGAGTAGGAGTATTAGCCTGTACTGTTTGGGAAGTCTCAGAGTCAGAACGTTTTTGGCGAGTAGATTTAGAGGTAGCTGAAGGAGAAGATTTTGAATTAGAGGATAAATCCACAATATCACCAGGAACTGAAGTCGAAGTCATTCCCATCTGCAACAAATGCCATAAATGTTCACGGCGACTTTCCATATAAGAGAGTTTTTGTTCACCCTCAGTTGCTTCTATGGCCATCCGCTCGCATTGAGGCAGCGAAAGAGTATGTTCATATAACCGTTCTAAAGTCAGTGTTCTAGTGCCATCATGCAACGCTGCCGCCACAGCACGAATCAGCCAATCTTTAAGCACACCCACACAACCAATAGAACGCTCATAGAAATAAGGCCAATGCTGCATCAACCCAGGAATATCAATCACAAGAGGCACTTGCTTGAGTAGAGCCAGTAAAACTGCTTGAAAATCCTGTCTATCTTGTTCATGCTGGAACAGATAACGAGGAAAATGGATATCTAGCCCTCGACGGGATGCTTGTCCACTTAAATTGCGAAAATTTAAAAGTTCATAGGTACCAAGTAAAATATGCAGTACCCCAGTCACATTGGTCATAGATTTAATCCAGTCCAACTGGTCTAAAAGCTTTCCACCACTTGCACCACTGCCAATTTTCATTAAATGTTGTGCCTCATCGAGGATAACTGCTCGTACTCCTCGTTTGTTCATTGCTTCTTCTAACGCTTGACGCAGTTCTGGCGAGTCGTTGAACTGTGCCGTTTTACTACGTCCGCGTCCTTTTTTTTCCCAAGTTTCACCGGCATTAATATCCACCATCGTCCGTCGCTCGTAAAATGGTTCTCCCAAGAGTTTAAGTGCCGTGCGGTAATAATCTGCCCGATTAAAAAGAACACCATCACTTGGTCGTGTTTCTACCAGTAGCAATGGGATTGGAGAACCATTACCATTACGATAACTAGATTCACGAGAACCATAAAAGTCATTCTGGTCAGTACTACTTCCATTTAACCGTTGGGTAATTTGCCGAATCATCGTCGTCTTCCCCACACCAGAAGGTCCATAGACCAGGACATGAGCAAAGGAGAGCTGGTTCACGAATCGCACTCATAAGCAACATATCTACTTGTGCCAAGTGGGGATGAGATATTGCGTATTCTTTGAATTGGTTGAGTTGGGATTGCGCTGATTCAGAAAGATTTCCGCGACTCAAGTTCTCCTTAGACATCACTTGTATTCCTCAAAGATAGGCAATTTTGTGACATCCAATTCAGTTAGAGGAACTTTTTTGACCAATTCGCTGTTTGACTGGTTGAATAGTGGTGATTCTGGTATAACTTGAACTTGAGTGACTGACGGTACACCATGAAAATTAAACGTTAAATTGGATAGTATATCTTTGGTTTCCAAATCCCGTAATCGTTGCAATAACAAAGTTTCATGCTCTTGCACTGAGGACATAAAATCTGCTAATCGTTTAGCTGAGATGTTAGTACTAACCAAATTACGCTTGTCCTTTTGTCTAATTTCCTCTGCGGCTAACAGCACTTCTTTCTCTGTGCGTCCGATAAAGATGTTGTAATATTGGGAGATACATTTAACCCAACGTCCCTCTAGGTAGGCATAAGCCACACCCATATCAAAAGGGTCATAGCGCACTGGCACTTTAGTCTTTTCTACCCCCGGACTACGGAAAGCATCGTTCCAGTAATAAAGATAATTGACTTTAATTCCAATTCCAGGCTGGACTAAAGCGTTTCCTTTTGGAGTACTAGGGCGTGTGGACATGAGAAAGTCTTCGTTATATTCAATGCGTCGGTGTTCTCGTTCCCCCGTTATGAGTAACCCATCAGTATAAACTTGTAATGGGGTTGTCTCCAAGGAATCATGAGTTAAATTGTCATAGACTTGGTAAGCCCACTCGCTTAGATAAGTATACAAATCTGCCAATGTCCAAACAGCAAGTTGTTTGGGGTCAACTGCTTTGGTAAGCTGCCGTGGTTGTTTACTGGCTTGAGTGTTGCCTAAGAGGTTGTAAACAAACTCGGTATTTGTTGTGCCAAATAATCGCTCAATTACTGACCCAAAACGGGGTTTACCCCCAGGTCTTGTCTTTTTAATACAGTGATAGCGTGCTAGTAAGGTATCAAAGTAAACGCTATGAAATTCTTTGCCTCCATCTACGACAACAGCTTGAGGAAAACGACCAAAACGCTGGACGCAAGACCGTAGTACCATCATGCAAGATCTGTAACTGGGTGGGTCAAAGGTGAGATAAATGGCAAGAATACGTCGAGAATAGGCATCAATTAATAATGTTAGCCAAGGTCGTCCTAAGTTACGACCTGTGGTTTGGGAGCGTAATTCGATGTCGAGTTGGGTGTGGTCAATGTGAACGATAGCAAAGGGACGGTCTCCATGCCGAGGAGTAGTTTTGGCTAGTTCTAGGACAATTGGTTCTGTTGGGTAGGCTGCTTTTGCTCCTTTACGTTTTAAAGTCTGCTCGTGAATTGGACGCTTTTTTAGTCTTGAATAGAATGTGCGCTCCGATAGTGGTTGTATGTTTAAAGATAAGCAGGCTCTGATATAGGCGCGATAGACTGAAGCGGCTGGCGCTTGCCTTGGGGTTTCAAAATGCTCAATGATGAATTTGTCTAGTAATTCACTTGATTGGTTTGGGGCTTTGAGTTGACGATTGCCTCTACTATTTATACGTGGTAGTAACCCAACATAACCGCAACCTAGTTTGGCTTCAGCTTCTCTCCATTGTTTTACCCATCGTCTCAAGGTGCTGGGAGCAATACCAGAATATATCTCTGTCTGACGTTGGCTATAGGCTTGTACTAAATAAAATCGGCGATTGGCTTGGAGTAGGTCGGCAGGAGATGCAGCACTCATGAGCCTACGCACTTCCTCATTGATAGTTATTTGTTTTTCTGCGTTATGGACTTTGATGATGCCATTAGAAAACATTTGCCGGAAAAATGCTGTTGGCAACTGCATTGGTTGCCCTACTTCGGGTAGCAGTGTGGTTTTAGTTTCGCCAATATTTACTAAAGTCCAAAGTTTTTCATCCCATATCAAGACTGTGTTTGGTAAGAGTGTTGTATTTAAGGGGTTTTCTTGATAATGCGTCGGCATTGTCCCTATTGCTAAATGGGTATAGGCTTGATGAGTTGCTTGGTCTCGATATATCTGTACTCGCCAGTGTTCAACTAGGGGAACTGCATACAGATCTACGTAGAGTTGCTCTGTGGCTATCATGGCGTAGATATCATTAGCCCGTACTCCAGGAATAGATGCAAGTGTAGCGGCTATAGTTATTCCTGGGGTAGCTTGGACTACACTGAATATTTGTTCTGTGATAGATAGGGGGATAGTGAAGTCAAACCTAAAGTAGTCTTCTAAAAACATTAGGTTTTGAGTGAAGATGGGATGCAGTTCTATATTAGTGCGAACTTGGTATTTTAAACCAAAGGTTTGGGCATGAGCAACACCAGGTGGGCAGTGCCAATGACCATCAGTGGTTTTTTGGTAGCGTCCGGGATATTTTTCGGCTAGTTTCTTTAATTCGGTTTCGGTTTTCCATTCTTCCCAAACTGCTCCTGTTGTTCTCAGCACGAAGAAGTCTGGAGTATGATAATGACCTATTTTTCTTCCTGTTTTGTTTTGGTACTGGATTTTAAAGGGGGGTGGTTGGTCGTAGAACTCTAACACCTCTGGGTCATGTTCCATTTGGTAAATTGCCCACAGTTCTACAGTATGGCTTTCAAATTGGATGGTCTGACCCATTTTGCGACTGGGGTAAACTCCGCTTACGTTCGATGCTCGTCCTTGTACGCGACGGGAGGGGGGTGCAGCCCGAATCGTAGCAATTAAGTCTTTGCTTTGTGCGGTTAGTTGCTGTTGATAACACCATTGGTCAAATTCGTCGGAGTTCATTAAAGTTCAAGGGTGATAATAGTGTCTTTTCCTTCGCCAGTGAAAGGGTTTTAGACTTTAAATATACGAGATGATATTACTTATCACCGCTGACAAGTGAAGCATATCTTGGCACTGAGTGAATCATATTTTGAGATAAAGTTTAGGATTTTGCTCTTTTTATTCGTGTGTTTGCTTCAAATTTTGTTGGTGGGGGTTTTTTAAACTCATATTTACATTATGATGCAAAAAATCAACTTTTGCTCATTATATGATGCAAAATTTAATCTGGCTAAAAGCTACAATGCTTGATTTTGCGTTGCCTCTTGCTCAAGTTATCCTTCAGAATTTTGCTCAATTTATGGGTAAAAGCACAGGATATGAAGTTGATGGGGAAATTATGAGTGCCTTAAGTCCCTACATGATGGGACATATCAACCGTTTTGGTCGTTATAGTTTGGATCTCAACCGACAACCTCCCAATCTGGATTACA
>CASBQB010000290.1 GCA_949127655.1 Chroococcales cyanobacterium PMM_0086
TCCTGAGTCAGAATAACTGATAAACTACATATTGTTAATAGTTAATAAATTCATGTTTAGATCATGAGCGTAGTCACCCAAGTCATACTCAAAGCAGACGACGAATTGCGTTACCCTAGTAGTGGCGAACTCCAAGGAATCCAAAGTTTTTTACAGACAGGCACACGACGTGTTCGCATTGCTGAAATCTTTGCAGAAAATGACAAAAAAATCGTAGAAGAAGCTAGTAAACAACTTTTTCGTAAACGTCCCGATTATAGAGCAGCAGGTGGTAATGCTTCTGGTCAACGTCAGTACAATCAGTGCTTACGTGACTACAGTTGGTATTTACGCCTTGTAACTTATGGAGTTTTAGCAGGGGATAAAGGGCCAATTGAGCAGATTGGACTAATAGGAGTTAAAGAGATGTACAACTCTTTAGATGTTCCTGTACCTGGGATGGTCGAAGCCATTCGCTTTCTCAAAGATGCTTCTCTGGGTCTTCTTAGTAAGGACGATGCCCAAGAAGCTGCCCCTTATTTTGACTACATTATTCAGTCTCTATCCTAGGGATATTCGTTCATTTAAGCAAAGCTGGGAGGATTTTTGCTTCCGAGCTTTGTTTAGTATGATTATTCAAAAGAATCTTCAGTAGAACTAACTATATCAGTGGTCTTGACAAAACCACTATAAGCTTCCATCCCATGTTCTGAAATATCTAAACCGACATTTTCTTCTTCAGCAGAAACTCGAATCCCTAAGGTTCCTTTAAGAACAAACCAGACAAGGAAACTAAAGAGGACAGTAAAAGAAATTACAGAAACAGAGCCAATAATTTGAGTAGTCAATTGACCTATCCCTTGTCCAAAAAATAAGCCTGTTTCTCGATTAAATAAACCAACAGCGAGAGTTCCCCAGATACCATTTACTAAGTGAACAGACAGGGCACCAACTGGATCGTCAATACCCGACTTATCAAACCAGACAATCGCCTTAACCACTAAGAAACCAGCAACTCCTCCAATTATTACTGCACCCCAGTAAGGAACACCATTACAGCCAGCTGTGATTGCTACTAACCCTGATAAGATGCCATTGATAATCATGGATAGATCTGGCTTACCAAAAGCAACCCATGATGTGATTGTAGCCATTAATCCCCCACTGGCTGCAGCCAAGTTAGTTACCACTGCTATATAGGGAACTTGAACAGTTACGGCTAATTCTGAACCTGGATTAAACCCAAACCAACCAATCCAGAGAATTAAACAGCCTAAAGTGGCTAATCCCATATTATGACCGGGTATGGCCTTGATGCGACCCTCACTATATCTGCCAATTCTTGGACCTAATAGCCAAGTTCCGATTAAAGCTGCAGTCCCTCCTACCGAGTGAACAATCGTTGAACCGGCAAAGTCTTTAAATCCTAAGCCTTTTAACCATCCTTCTGAACTCCAGACCCAATGTCCAGTAATCGGATAGGAAATTCCCACTAGAAGCAGGCTAAAAATTAAAAAATCCACAAATCTAATTCTTTCGGCAACTGCACCAGAAACAATCGTCGCTGCTGTTCCGGCAAAAGCTACCTCGAAGAGGAAAAATACCGAGATGGGTAACCCTTCTGGGAATGCTTTAAGTCCGTAAACGCTCGGATCTTGGCTACTTAAAAACCACCCTCCAAATCCCACAAGACCTCCTCCTTGACCGAACATTAGGGAAAATCCAGTCATCCAAAAGGCGATTGTCGATATAGCAAAAACAATCAGGTTTTTCGAGAGGATATTGACGGCATTTTTCTCTTGACATAAACCTGTTTCCAGCATGGCAAATCCAGCGTTCATAAAAATGACTAGAACTGCTGCTATTAAGACCCAGATGGTGTTGAGAAGTCCTTGGAGTTCCTGCACTGAATTTTTTTCAGCAATCGAAGCAAGTCGCGCTGTTGCTCCGCTCTGCCACAGCAATACAATGAGTGCACTTAGAACTATACAAGCTATTGTTGCTGGAGAAAAAAATCTACTAACCGTATTCTTAATTTTTAAATGCTTCATTTTTTTCAAACACCCTTAGAATAACTTTATTTTTGTATTTTTTGTTACTTTCTTTTGAGCAGTTTTTCTCTAATATTGTCCTTTGATTCGTATATAGATTAAAATTTTACTAGTCAACTTACAGTAACATAATATTAAGTAAAATTTCTAAACCTGTCAAGAGATTTATCTTAAAAAGATTAAAGAGTTAGTTTAAAACTATGAATTCATTTAATGAACTATACACTATAGAAGAACTAGAAAGTCAAGGGATCAATGGTCAAGAACTTAAACAAGGAAAAACTATTGAGTATTTGGATAAAGTCTTTGTCAGAGTATCTAATCAGCCCAAACAATTTAGAGACCTTGCTTTAGAAGAACGCAATAAATATGTACGGTCTGGTCTAGATAGCTTCGTTGTGGAATCTCGCTTTTATTTGACTGTTTGGAAAGAACAGAAGCAGAGGTCAATGATCTACCTAGAAGGAAATCCGCAAGAAAACCACGAGTCATCTGATCAAGAAGCTGTAAAGCCAACGCATATACTTAATATTAAAGCTCAAGCAAAAAAATATAGAGGTAGTGGTTATTCAGATGAAATTGGCAATAACAATATTTCAGATGTTGCGCAAACTGAGGATGTAATATCTCCAGAAGATAGCCTTAAAGAAGGATCATTAGAAGCAAATAAGCAAGAAAACCAGAGTGTATCTGATAAGGTACCTGAAAGAGTAACCCAAATACTTAGTATTAAACCCAAGGTAAAAAAATATAGAGGAAGCGATTATATATAGATTTGTGAAAATATTAATAATTTGATTAGTATTATTGTCATTTTGAGCAAATCTCTAAGTGATGCCTCGCATTCTCTGCCAGAAAGCCTCATAAAGTTGACGACTTTCTAGAGAGAGAGGCCCGATAAATTCGCTCTTGTGCAAAAGATGTTCATCTACATAGAGGAGGGGATTATTCAGAATATCTTGCGCTAGTTCTGTTTTAGGCAAACTAAAAATCATCGGAGAAGCAGCAGAAGTAAACAGAGAAATCTGATTAACCGCTTTAGCTTGCCAACAGAAATCAATCCACTGATTGACTAAGGTAGAGGTACTTTTGCTATTTCTAACCCATAAATCACTCCATAGAGAAGTGCCTGATTGAGGAATGATCACCTTGATTTGAGGGTAACTTTTTTGTAAAGAGAAAAGTTCATTAGACCAACCTACCGCAATCCAAGTGTCTCCAAAGATCAGAGGTTGCAAATAATGGCTTGCACTATACAACTTAACATTTTGATGCAGTGCAGCTAAGGTCTCTTGTAAAGCAGGAACTTGCTTTAAATCTGGAGTATTATAAGAAAAACCTAATCTTTTTAAAGTTAAACCAATTACCTCACGTGGTTGATCCAAAAGAGAAAGACGATCCCGGAGATCTTCTCTCCAAAGATCAGCCCAATCTTCAGGAGGTTTTAAACCTTTAGCTTTGAATTTCTCTTGATTATAAGCAATTACTGTCATCCCCCAGCGATAGGGAGCACCCCAAACAGAGCCATCAGAATCAATTAAACCTCTAGGATCACGTTTTACAACCTCCCTAAATCTAGAAGGCAGATTTTTCCAAGAGGCTATTTGTTCAGTTTGTAAAGGTTGAATCAATTTGTTTTGGATAGCCTCACTCAAATAATAGTCCCCTAAAGTTATCAGGTCAGGTGGACCTGGAGGAGTTGAGGGAAATAAAGAAAATCCAGCCTTAGTCGGTTTCAGATTTAATAGTTCATAAGTATCTTTAAGCTGATCTAAGGGTTTAACAGCAATAGTTTGACTGGTCTGTTTTTTGAAGAGATCTATTAATTCCAGAGGTAGGGTATTCTGTAACAAAGATATTCTTAGGTCTGCATTGCTATTCCCACAGGCGCTTAATAGTTGAGATAGGGTAAGTGTTCCCAGACCAAATACAAAAGAACGACGACTGTTCATGTTAATCATTAAGGAAGACGAGGGGTCTCTCTAGAATTAGGGTTTGCTTGGTTTGGGTTTCCTAGAGGTAGGTTTGGAGTCTGTCTGGGAAAAGCGTTTCCTGAACCACCTGGAGTAGTCTGTTGTAAAGGATTACCTGAATAGTTAGGCTGTATATTTCTAAGATAGGGAGAGGGTGGAGTTAGAGAGTTATCCAAGTTTTCAGATTCACCTGTTACTGTTGCTAAAGCTACACGATTACCGCCAACTTTGCGCATGAGATCCAGAACTTGGATCACCTCATTATAACTGGTATTTCTGGCGGCATTAAGAACCATTATACCAGTTTGATTTAACTGATGATAGTTTTTTAAAGCATCCTTGAGTTGACTACGTGTAACTAGTTGCTTGTCAAGATAGACCTGTCCTAATGGGTCTAAACTCACCACTAACATTTCTCGCATTTGGGGAGTACCAGTACTAGCTTTGGGTAAATCTAGACTGATGGCTTGTTGCCGAGAGAGACCAACCCCTGCCAAAATAAAAAAGGTTAGGATACAGAAGATAACATCAATCAAAGGAACAATCTCCACGCGCATATCTTGCTCACTCGATTGATCTTGCCAGAATTTGAGAGGACGGATATGTTTAATTTGAGAAATCGAACGGGAGCGCTTTTTATAACTCTTTTCTGTCATAATTCCTAAACAATGATTATTCTGCAAGCGGGATGAAGTCTATTGATTATCGGGAGTTACCTCAGAATAATCTGACTCTTCAAGATCTAGCCAGCGTTGACGATATATTAACTCTAACTCACTGCCAGCTTTACGGAAAATTCTGACTTGATTAGTCCAAAAAGCTTGAAAGAGACGATAAAAAGCTAAACTGACGATGGCCACAATCATGCCTGTTGCTGTTGAAATGAGCGATTCACTAATACCAAGAGTAACCCCAGCAGTGGAAGATGTGCCTAGATCACTGAGTTGAATATTACTGAGTGAGTTGATTAGCCCTAAAACCGTTCCTAACAGCCCTAGTAAGGGGGAAAGAGCAACAGCTGCTTCTAATAGTTTATCTCCTCGTCGCATTAAAGATAATTGCTCATCTGCGGCTGTTTCTAGTGAGAGGTGAAAAATTTCTGGATCAGGATCTCTTAATTTTAGAGGTTCAGCAAGATAGTTAGCTAAAGGATGTCCTGGAAATTCGCGGGTAACTTTAGCGGTCATGTCCCAATTTCTACTAGCTGTTTCTAGAATGCGGTTGAAGACCTGTCCCTCTACCAAAAGGAGTTTTCCCCAAAACCATAGCCTCTCAATGATGGTGCTCAAAGATAGAATTGATAAGAGAATCAAGGGCCACATGGTCAGTCCGCCCTTCTGGATGATTTCTGGCAATGTCACGCTGTTATAACCTCCGATATACCTTTTTCTTTCTCTAGGCTCAAGAATCTATTTGCTTTTGAACGTAGAATTAATAGACATTAAGAATACTAACATTTTGTCTATGCTAAGACTTTCAGGTACAGATTGTAACTTAATATGACTCAAACTAAACTAGATGGTTGGTCGATTAACCAACGGGATACCAAAATCATAGATCTGATGATGCCTTGGTGGAGTTTATTTTATAAATATTACTTTCGTGTCCAAACAGAAGGCTGGGAAAATATCCCTCAGGAGGGGGCAGCTTTATTGGTTGGTTCTCATAATGGTGGACTAGCGGCACCTGATATGTTTATGTTCATGTATGACTGGTTTCGTCGTTTTGGGCCCGAGCGTCCTACCTATGGACTGATGCACCCAGCAGCCTGGAAAGTTAACCCTAATTTAGCAAGTATAGCTGTTAAAATGGGCGCACTTCAGGCTCATCCTAAAATGGCTGTTGCTGCTTTACGCAGCCAAGCACCTGTACTTGTCTATCCAGGAGGCGCACAAGACATCTTTCGTCCTTATCGGCAACGTCATCAAATTTGTTTAGCGGGACGTAAAGGATTTATCAAACTGGCCCTGCGGCAGGAAGTCCCAATTATTCCCCTAGTTTCTTTAGGTGCACATGATACTTTAATCGTGCTAGAAGATTTCTATGAACAGGTTAAACTTCTTCATCAATGGGGAATGCCTTGGTTATTGAATGTTGATCCTGAAGTTTTTCCTCTTTATCTAGGGTTACCTTGGGGTTTGAGTTTTGGCCCGTTACCTAATTTTCCTCTACCTTCTCGTATTTACACTCAGGTCTGTTCTCCTATCCTATTTTCTCGATATGGTTCTCAAGCTGCTAGTGACCGTGACTATGTTAATCAATGCTATATCCAGGTTAAAGAGCAAATGCAGCAAGAACTTAATCAACTAGTTGCTAGACATTATAATTAGCTTTGTTCTCCACAAAAGCAATGATTAAATCAGCCACATCTATCCCTGTGACTTTCTCTATTCCTTCTAACCCAGGTGATGAGTTAATCTCAATCACCACAGGACCTTTGATAGAACGTAATAAATCGACTCCAGCTACTCTTAAACCCATTGCTTGAACAGCCCTAATAGCTATACTTTTTTCTTGACTAGTCGGCTCTACTTTTTCTCCTTTGCCTCCTCTATGTAAGTTAGATCTAAATTCGCCTTTTCTTCCTTGACGCTTCATTGCCGCGACCACTTGATCTTCAATGACAAAACACCGTATATCTTCACCTGCTGACTCTTCTATATATTCTTGTACTAAAATATTGGCTTTTAACTCCCGAAAGGCCTCTATAACTGACCTGGCAGCTTGATAAGTTTCTGCTAAAACTACGCCCATTCCCTGTGTTCCTTCTAAGAGTTTAATAACTAGAGGCGCACTCCCTACTGTCTCTATTAAGCCATGTATATCCTCTGTTGCGTGCGCACAACCTGTTACGGGTAAATCAATCCCTTCTTTGGCTAGTATTTGTAAGCA
>CASBQB010000291.1 GCA_949127655.1 Chroococcales cyanobacterium PMM_0086
CAAAGATGGAGACGGGAAAATCTCTCCAACAGAGATGGGGGAAGGGTTAGGAGGAGTTTTGGAACTCGCAAGCAAAGCCAACTCATAGCGCACTAATTTCTAAAGCTCGCTAAAATTAAGCCATCTCTTGTCATAAATATCGGAAATCAAAAGCAGTGTCAATTCAACAAGAAGAGCAATTAATAGCCAAAATCCAGTCTATTTTCCCAGATGAAAGCAGTATTCTCCCAGAATTTCAGCTTCCGTCCCTAATTCATCAAACAGACTATCTAGTCAATGGAGAATTACGCCAATGGGATGGAGCTACAGAAGATGCCATCTCCTGTATTTATCTGAAAACCTCAAAAGGACTTGAACCCAAGCTCATCGGTAGCTTTCCCTTGTTGACTAAAGAAGCCGCATTGGATGTGCTGGATGCTGCAGTGAAGGCTTATGACCACGGGGTAGGAGACTGGGCCATGATGCCTGTAGCTGAGCGTATTGCCCATGTTCAGGATTTCACCTATCGGATGAAGAGTAAGAGGCAAGAGGTGGTTAGACTTTTGATGTGGGAAATTGGTAAGTCACTAGCAGACTCCTACAAGGAATTTGACCGCACCATTGACTACATTGAAGACACCATTGGCGCACTTAAGGATCTTGATCGGGCTAACTCTCGCTTTATCATTGAACAGGGAGTTATTGGTCAAATTCGTCGCTCTCCTTTAGGAGTAGTGCTCTGTCTAGGCCCTTCTAATTACCCCTTAAATGAGACCTTTACTACAATGATTCCCGCTTTAATCATGGGTAATACGGTCATCTTAAAGCCATCTAGACCCGGAACACTCCTGTTTCGCCCCCTACTAGAAGCATTTCTAGAGTCCTTTCCTAAAGGGGTAGTCAATACCATTTACGGCAAGGGTCGAGAGGTAGCCTCTCCCATTATGGCTTCTGGTCGGCTTGATGGCTTTGCTTTTATTGGGTCTAGTAAGGCAGCTAATGCTTTAGCTACTCTCCATCCTAAGCCAAATCGCTTGAGAACTATTTTAGGACTAGAAGCCAAAAACCCGGCTATCATTCTCCCAGATGCAGATCTAGACTTAACAGTTAAAGAGTGTATTTTAGGAACCCTATCTTTCAATGGGCAGCGTTGCACTGCTCTAAAAATCCTGTTTGTCCATGCACAGATTATTGACCAATTTTTAGAGAAGTTTTCTTCTGCGCTCTCTAACCTAAAATTTGGCCTGCCCTGGGACAAAGATGTATCACTTACACCCCTACCGGAAATAGATAGGCCTAAGTATTTCACTGAACTAGTTGAAGATGCTAAACAATTTGGCGCTAAGGTGATCAATGCAGGTGGTGGTACAATTGAAGAAACCTTCTTCTACCCTGCGGTTCTATATCCGGTTACTCCAGAAATGCGCATCTACCATGAGGAGCAATTTGGTCCAGTCATCCCTATTGCTACTTTTGAGCATCTAGATACTCCTCTTCAATACATAGTTGACTCTAACTATGGGCAACAGGTGAGTATCTTTGGACAAGATCCCGATGCAATAGCTCAATTAGTGGATCGTCTAGTCAATCAAGTTGCTCGCGTGAACCTAAACAGTCAGTGTCAACGTGGTCCTGATACTTTTCCCTTTACCGGAAGAAAGGATTCTGCTGAAGGAACCCTCTCAGTAACTGATGCCCTGCGCTCCTTTTCTATCCGTAGTTTAGTGGCAGCTAAAGAGAAAGAAGAGAATAAAAAACTCCTAACTACTATTGTTAGAGAACATAAATCAAACTTTCTCTCAACCGATTTTATTCTTTGAGGGGTTGTCTGAAGGTAGCATTTTAGATTGACAAGATTAGTTGATCTTAAAATGCTACTATAATCAAACTAGAATTACTTCCTAAAATTACCCTTTAGGAAATTTGTCTGTAAATACGCAATACTTAAGGTAATTTTTCTTTTTATGGACAACAAAAAACTAAGTTTTTTAGATGACGGTCAATCGATCGCCCTGACAGTTTCTCAACTACACAGCTATTTTGAGAATACGTGTTCTACCTATCAAATCAAACATGGTCAATTGATTAACAAGATTAGATCTTCTCAAGAGGAACGTTCAAGCCTTTATCAAGAAGAACTTGAGCGTTTATCTGAAGAAATAAGTTTATTTAGCGTGTTGAGAGATGCTTTGTCAATCGCTGATAACCTACTGCACTCTAGTACAATGATTAAAGCTATAGGCGCAGATGCTGAAGTTTTCCAAATTCACCAAGAAGATGAAGCAGAACAAGCACGCGAAAGGGAACTGACTCAGAAAAGAATGGGGATCACTGAATAAATGGGTTACTTCTTTCTCAACAAAGATTAAGGTGATTTTCAGAATTTAGCTTTAGTCTAATCGGTATGAGTTAGTAAAATCAACATAAGGAGATATTTCAACCATGCCAATTAGCTTTGGACGTATTTTAGGTTTAAGCTTGTGTGTTATTTGCTTATCGACAGTTAGCTTTGCTAGTACTATAGTTCCTAAAACAATTCCCGATCCGGTAAACGATACAAGCGTTGCTCTAAATAAGGGGGAACAGACTGCTATTTTGGCTGGCGGGTGCTTTTGGGGGGTTGAGGCGGTTTTTAGTCATCTCAAAGGGGTCTCTAAGGTTGTATCTGGCTATTCTGGGGGGACTGCAGCAACCGCCCGTTATGAGATGGTCAGTTCTCAATCCACAGATCATGCAGAGAGCGTGAAAATCACTTATGATCCTAAGAAGATCTCTTATGGTCAACTTTTAAAGGTCTTTTTCTCAGTAGCCCATGATCCTACACAGTTAAACCGTCAAGGACCTGATCACGGAAAACAATATCGCTCGGCTATATTTTTTACTGACAAGGAACAGGAAAAGGTCGCACGTTCTTATGTGACACAACTGAACAAGGCTAAAGTCTTTCCTGCCTCCATTGTGACTCAGTTAGTGCCTTTAGAGAGTTTTTATGCAGCCGAGGAGTATCATCAGAACTTCCTTGCACAGCATCCAAACCACCCTTATATAGTCATACACGACTTGCCCAAACTCGAACAACTTAAGAAAAATTTTCCTAATCTTTATCAACCTTAATATCTATGAGTCCTTCTACTCCACTTAATCCGTCTGATCTAGATCTAGCTTTAACTAAATTGAATGGTTGGAATATTCAAGATGATAAACTTCACCGTCAATTTAAGTTTAAATCTTTTGTTGAAGCCTTTGGGTTTATGTCTAGTGTGGCCTTAGTGGCTGAGTCAATGGGTCATCATCCTGAATGGTTTAATGTTTATAACAAAGTTACCATCGATCTGACTACCCATGATGCTGGTGGTATAACAGAATTAGATATCTCATTAGCCAGTAAAATTAACGAGTTAGCAGCTTAAATCAAAGTCCCCGAGAATTAGGGGATTTAGGGGTACAATTCAAAGTCCCCCAGAATTGGGGGATTTAGGGCAATACCTCTCGTTTAAGAATTAAGCAGTATTCCTGTAGGGGTGACATAAAGTCTAAACGACTTGTTTAATAAGGGTTACCGCCCTTTTACCTTTGTTGTAATAATCCAATTTTTGGGGCGACAATGACATTAATAGTATACTTTCTACGACAAAAATATCCATTGATTCTACCCAATTTTTTCCATATAAACCTATATAGGGGTTGCTGAAAAGAACTGAAACCTAAGCAAGAAAAGAGTTTTAGCATCTTTAAGAAATATTCTGATGCGCGAAAATGGGTTAGAATAAACCAAAAACCACGCACCTGTTTAGCCAAGCGTAAATATGTACCGTAAAATTGAGCAACCAGAAAAACCAGTTGAAAAACTTGAACTACCTTTTGTTCTGAAAGAGCTCGTAGAGTGGGGAAATTATGTTCTAATAATCGTTGGGTAATTATGGCGAATTTTATTCCTTGGTCAGAATTTGAGGAGGACTATGCTCAAAAATTTTCCCAATTCATGGGG
>CASBQB010000292.1 GCA_949127655.1 Chroococcales cyanobacterium PMM_0086
AGCCTAAATCGTATTCACCTTCTAGAACGGCTACAATGTCAGCACGGATACGCTGACCGTTATAACCTCTCACATCGGCTTCATTTTTCAGACTGATTCCTAAATCACGGAGGGAAGCTTTGAGAATTTCTGCATCAGTGATCTTGGTACGTAGTGTGCTAAAGTGGGACATTTTGGATTTCCTCCAGTACAAAAGAAGTCAACAACAATCGGATCTGTTTTTTAAACTGCTAGCTTCTTCTTGGCTAGCCTTTCCACCCTCAGTATTCCTGATAGGCGAAAGCTTTTTAGAACTCCATTCGCTGATATTCAGCAACGGAGGTTGAGGCAGGTCTGGCCCTTTGTCTGGCCCAGTCTCGTAGCGCTGTAACCTGCTCAGTCATTGTTTTAGAGAGAGGTAAAGTAGACTTAATCGCGGCGATGATGTCTAGTTGGGTGAACTCCCGATCTTGTGCAAATGCTTCATACATTGCTGCAATGATCGCTTGTTCTATCTCTGCTCCTGAAAATCCTTCGGAAACCTTGGCGAGTTGTTCAGCATCAAAGCGGTCGATTTCTGAACGTCTCTTGTTTAAATGTATTTTAAAGATGGCTTGACGCTCTTCTGATGTTGGTAAGTCTACAAAGAAGATTTCATCAAAACGCCCTTTTCTCAAGAACTCCCCTGGCAGTTTTTCTACTCGGTTCGCTGTTGCCATGACGAAGACTGGCGAGGTTTTTTCTTGCATCCAGGTCAGGAAAGAACCAAATATTCTACTAGATGTTCCCCCGTCTGAGTCACCTGATCCACTACTCCCGGCAAATGACTTGTCAAGTTCGTCTATAAACAGGATAACTGGTGAGATGGATTCGGCTGTTTTTAGGGCATTTCGTAAGTTAGCTTCTGAACGCCCAACCATTGAGCCGTCATAGACCCTCCCCATATCCAGTCTGAGTATTGGCAGTCCCCACAGACGCGATGTCGTCTTAGCAATCATTGACTTTCCGCAGCCAGGCACTCCTAGTATAAGCATTCCTTTCGGTTGAGGTAATCCATATTCTCTCGCTCTTTCTGTGAACGCGTTGGAACGTTGGATTAACCATTTTTTTAACTCATCTAAGCCGCCGACTGCTTCAATAGTTTCATCTTCTTCAACGTATTCTAAGATTCCGTTGCGTCTGATTAGTTGCTTTTTCTCAGAAAGTACTATTTCTACTTCTTCTTCGGTTAAACGACCCGCTTGGACATGAGCTTTTCTGTAGACTTTTTCGGCTTCGTCTTTTGTTAGTCCTAGTGCTGCTTTGAGTAGTTTTTCTCTAACTTGGGTTGTTACTCTCTTGGTTTTTGTCTGTTCGAGTTGTTGTGATAGTACTAAATTTAGTTCCGCTAGATTGGGCATCGCAAAATCTAACACTACTACGTCTTTTTCTAGCTCTATCGGAACCTGCTGCACAGGTGACATCATTATAATGAGCTTTTCAGTCCCTTTAAAACTAGCTATCGCATCTCTCAACCAGCGTGTTGTCACTGGTGCATCTATGAAAGCATGGAGGTCTTTAAAAATAAAGATTCCTGCCTCTTTCTGTCTGATCACCCATTCAATTGCTGCTTCTGGTGAAACTGTATTGTGCTGAGTTGCTTGACGAGGCTGTCCATACTCTACTATCCCATGTGTCACTGTCCAGACAAAAACTTGTCGATGCTGCGCTTTGGCTTGGGCTATTTTGACTATTTCCTGCTCCGCCCTTTCCTCTTCTGAGGTGATCAGATAGATTAATGGGTACTGGGCTTGGACAAGTATGTTTAGCTCTTCTTTCATAGCATCGACCTTTTATATGTTGAACGGTTTTGACCTCTAACCTAACAAGGGACTAATTCCCCTTCTTCTCTTACTTTTGACGCTCTTGCTACTTCTAGGTCGAATTCTTCTTCCCCTAGAATCTCAGTACTCTCTACTGCTTTTAATTGACCGTCTTTCATGGTCAGAGAAGCTGAACATTCAGGACAACTGTGCACCTGGTAAGTTCTTCCATGTCTTTCCTCTTCTATCTCCTCCACTCTTTCTGGGTACTTCAGGTAAAGGGATATGACTCTCTGTACAACGTCTGACATTGACTCTTCGTCTATTGCAGCCTTGACTTTGAGTTGATAGTGAATTTCGGGAGGTAAATATAGGGTGACTTTCCTTTTGTCCTTCATACTACTGTGATTTAGATTACCCTGTGGGTATATGTCTTACTTTAGCCCCTACTTTTGAAACTGTCAAGCCTTAATGCTGTTTTGATGGCAATATTGTTACATAACTTAACAAACGTCCGAAAAAGGCAAAAAAGATATAGAGTATTTAAAATTGTAGTGCTCTTGAAAATTGCAGATCATTAAATTAGGGTAAGGCAAAATGAACGAAAACAATAACAATCAAGATTCAGATCTTCAAAATGCAGCAACTTCAATAGGCGTGGGTGCTGCAATTGGAGCAGGAGCATCAGCAGTTGTAGGAGGCATGGGATTAGCTGTTGGTGGAACAGCAGTAGCAATAACAATGGCACCAGTAGCAGCAGCAGGTGCAGTTGTCGGAACAGCAGTCTATGGAGTGCAAAAGGCAATGGAAGAACAAGATGCTAGTGTGTTGGGTGCTGCAGCTATTGGTGCAGGGGCAGGAGCAGGGGTATCAGCAATTGTAGGAGGTATGGGTTTAGCTGTTTGCGGCAGTGCAGTGGCAGTCACAATGACTCCTGTGGCTGTGGCCGGAGCTGTTTTGGGAGTAGCAGGGTATAGACTTTACAAGCTGTTTGGGGGCAAATAATGCCTAAAAAAAAAGGATAAGCCTAATCTTTTACAGTGGTTTACTAGAAAAATAATACGAGATGCTATCAATGAAATAAACGGCACCAAACCAGAACCACCAATTAACCCGCCATCTGTTGGTACTGAAGCTTGGTATCGTGACAAGTTAGCTAATCAACTTAATGGCAAAACCGAAGTAAAAACTCCTGTGGGGAGAATTGACATCCTTACTAAAACAGAACTGATTGAGGTTAAAAGAGTTAATGGCTGGAAAAGTGCTATAGGTCAAGTAAAAAGCTATGGACGGTATTATCCCGATCATTGCTTAAGAATTCATTTATTTGGACAATTGACACAAAAATTGCTTTTGACCATCCAAGATCATTGCCAGTCTGAAAATATCTCCTTAACGTGGGAATAGGTTTTGATTTTTAGTTAAAAGAGCGAGAGTTTTATCTCTCGCTCTTTTTAGCTTGAAATTTGATAATCAACGAAAGGACAGTGTGCGAAAATAAAGGTACGAACCTTAAAGACTCTAAGGCGTTGAGTACAATACATCATTTTTAACATAACTTTACTATGACTATTGAGACTGAGACTATCTTGCTCAAGTTAATAGAAGAGTTAAAAGTAGAAACTAAAGAGACCAATCAGCGTTTAACTAGTATTGAAGTCAATCAAGCTAGACTAGAGGGAAAGATTGACACCCAGAAGTGTTGAATCTCGTAATAAAACTTTACATTAAAGAAAATATTTTTCCTACAAGCCTTGATTTCAGCTTAAAAACGCCAGCTTACCAAACCAGTGAACAAAACTTTTTTGTTCTTACCCTACGGGCGGCTACGCCCACATAAAAGCCAAAAGATAACGTAATTTATCAATAGTTTTCTTGCCAAATTCTCTAGGTATTTCTAGTAGTTGCAATAGCAAATAAGCAATTAAACTAGCATAGATTTGGATGGCAATACCGTTAGTATTCTTGGTAATAATTCTGTCCAACTTAAGGTGCATTTTTAGGAATTTCCATAATAATTCTATTTGCCATCTTTGACGATAAATCTCCACAATTTCCGCATTACTTATTTCTGACATTAACTCATTTTTCTCAATTGGAAGATTGGTTACTAAACGATATTCTGTTTTATTTTCTAAGTCACAAAAAGCTACAACTCTCGCTTTAACTGCTTCCTTTTTTGTGCCAATAATAAATAACCCATCTTCAGATATTTTTAAACTATAACTGTTTGGTATTCTCAGAACAAAAAATCGCTTTTTATCTTGCAATAACTCGGCTATTCTTTTTAAACTTGAAAACCCTCTATCCATGACTGCTACACCATTTTTAGGTGTACTTTTTATTGTTTCATCTCCATATTTATTATCATGTCCAAAGCCAAAATGAATAAGAATTCCACCTGGCTCATTATTTAAAAGATTAAGCCCACTAAATAATTTTACTTGATGTATATTTTGATTCCATAAAAGTTTACTTGTTAATGTAATTGTTGTTG
Source organism: Chroococcales cyanobacterium PMM_0086 (assembly GCA_949127655.1). Classification (GTDB taxonomy): domain Bacteria; phylum Cyanobacteriota; class Cyanobacteriia; order Cyanobacteriales; family Microcystaceae; genus CAISPN01. Next base: position 4,279 of record CASBQB010000292.1, read on the forward strand.
AATCTAACGGAAATATAGCTAGGTTATCTTGGGGTATTTTTTTTGAGTTTAGTTCCTTGACTAATGAATTAAATAATTTTTCAAATACTTCAAGATCTCGCTTTTTACTAGCTTTTGAAAAAGTACTCTTATCTACTTTAATGCCTTGTAAATTAAGCTGGTGGAACATATCTCTCATACTTGATACTCCAGAATCAAGAGCAAAATTTAACCAACATGAAACAAATAAAAAAGTATTAAGTGCTGGATAATCGTTCCGGGG
>CASBQB010000293.1 GCA_949127655.1 Chroococcales cyanobacterium PMM_0086
ATATCTTGCCAAGAGACTTTCAGAAGAGAGAGAATGCCAATAGAAATTAAAATAGTGCCTATAAAAACATTCTCTTTATAGAGAAATAATCCCACTAAAACAATAAAATAAGGTGATAAGATGCTGCTTATTTTCTCAACTACTTGCACTACTTCAGGCTGAGTTTGATTTTGACCAGTCAAAGAGTCTATCCCTTGCATCTGTTCATCATCAAAATCATCAAATAGTCCAGCTTCGGAAACACCAGAAGGCAGTGTTTCTAGGCTGTCTTGGGGTTCTTGGTCCTTGCGGGAGCGACTAAACATAATTAACCTTTTTTACCTGGTGAGTTATATCCTAACAACCATAGCGCAGATTATCTTTAAGCTAAGTATTCGGGCATGATATCATAAACAATGTTGCCATAACCTAGTGTTCAGCCAATGTCACAGACCTATCAGTCCAGGATCTATGTCACCTTGAGACCTTCAGTACTTGATCCAGTAGGTACAGCAGTCCAATCGGGCTTATCTCAATTGGGCTACTCTCAAGTAGAGCAAGTCAGAATAGGGAGATATATTGAATTGACCTTCAGTGCTGAAAATGAGGATAAGGCCCGCGAACAATTGGATCAGATGTGTGACCAGTTGTTGGCTAACCCAGTTATAGAAAATTATCGCTTTGAGATGACCCGAGTTACCCAGGAGTAGCAAGAGATGAAATTTGGTATAGTCGTCTTTCCTGGTTCAAATTGTGACCGTGATGTCATTACAGTAACTAGAGATATATTGGGACAACCCACACGTTTAATATGGCATCAAGAGACAAATATAGATGATGTAGATGTTATTATCATTCCTGGCGGCTTTAGCTATGGAGATTATTTACGCTGTGGTGCAATAGCTCGTTTTTCCCCTATTATGCGCAGTGTAGTAGAAGCAGCAAACAAAGGAAAATATGTCTTAGGCATCTGTAACGGGTTTCAAGTTTTAACCGAGGTTGGTCTCTTACCAGGTGCTTTAATCAGAAATAGAGACCTACATTTTATCTGTGATCGTGTCCCTTTGAGGGTGGAACATAGAGAATCAATTTGGACAAAAAACTATCAATCAAAACAGGTTATTTCTCTACCTATTGCACATGGAGAAGGTTGTTATTATACTGATCCACAAACTAGCAAACAACTAGAAGAAAAAGGACAAATTCTCTTCCGTTATTGTAGTGTTGGGGGAGAAATTAATCAAGCTAGCAACCCTAACGGTTCATTAAATAATATTGCAGGAATTACTAATGAACAGGGAAATATATTAGGGATGATGCCCCATCCAGAAAGGGCTGCAGATAATCTTTTAGGAAGTATTGAAGGCAAATTTTTACTAGAAGGACTTACCAAATTGTAGTTAAGTCTAAGGTAAAACCAGGTAAAATCGCTTCATCAGAAAGAGTTGAAGGATTGAACAGAATTTGAACCTCTTGATCAGTTCTATAAATTTCTACTTCTTGTTTATTTCTATTAATTAACCAACCCAAACGACAACCATTACTGAGATATTCTTTCATCTTTTCTTGGGTCTTCTTGAGACTATCTGTAGGGGATAATATCTCAATGATAAAATCGGGACAAAGAGGCACAAACTTTTCTTTTTGTTTAAGACTTAAAGATTGCCACTTAGCCTTCAATAGCCAAGCAGCATCTGGAGAACGTTCCCCCCCATTAGGTAAACTAAAGCCTGTTGAAGAGTCAAAAACTTCACCTAGTTGCTTTTGGGCATTCCATAGCCAAAGTTGAGCAGTAATACCAGCATTATGCCTTCCGGTTTCTCCGCCTGTTGGAGGCACAATAATAAGTTCACCTTGAAGAGTACGTTCTAATTTTAAGTCAGGATTTTGCTGACAGACTCTGTAAAATTGTTCCGATGTCAAGAGAATAGTTGGTTCAAGTTTTAAAGTAAATGTTGTCATATCATCACATTAAATCCTCATATCTCAAGCGTTAGGGTAAAAGGCGAATTTACCGACTATTCCAACCAAGAGGCTTATTAATAGTAAAAATCAGTAATTATGTATGGATATCCGTCCTTTAACCTTATCCTTTAGTTCTTTAAGATCTTCTTTATTATTTTGAAAATCTACTGAGAGAGCGTCTAGTTTTCCTTCTAGTCTGACTTGATTGACTTCTATACTAGTTAAACGTTGATTAGTCTGTTTGGCTTCTATCTTTAACTCTTCTATCAGCTTAATTAATATGGTCTCTGTATCAACTGTCATTTTACACTTTTCATAGCTAGTCGTTTAGAACTAATTCAGTCTGTGCTGTAAAACCCAACTCTATCTTACAAGTTAAAAGCTAAGAGAGAGACTTAATCATCAAGGAGGACTGAGACTGATAACCCAACTTCTCATACAAGTCTAGAGCAGGAGTATTATTTAAAAAAACTTGTAAACCAATCTGTTGATCTCCTCTTTGCTTAGCCCAATATTCTGCAGTCTCTAAAAGATATTTTCCTAGTCCTTGACGACGATGAGAGGGTTTTACATAAAGAAGAAAAATGTAAGCATAGCGTGCTCCCTGAATTTGATCGATAGCACTACCTAACCAAAGACAAGCAACAAAACTTACTTTGTCCTGAACCCAGAAAAGAGAGGTATATTTGGATAAGTATTGCTCTACAGTCGTCTTTAAGTGAGAAAAATCTGAGATTGTCGGAAATAGCTCCTCATATGCTTCAATTATAAACTTAGTTAAATCAGACTGATCACTAGGCGAACCGAGATGTAATCTATACTCAGGGGGTAAAGAGGAGGCACTCATAAAGTCTATAATATTTCTCTAGCAAAGACTAAAGCTTCTTCTACTGTAGCAATTTTACCCTCTAGATAAGCAATTTGAATTTCAGTTAATAACTTTCCTATTAAAGGACTAGGCTTGATTTCTAAATGCTTGAGCAAATCATCGCCTGTTATTAATGGTTTAGGATGGGCTAGAGGATCTTCTGGATTAAAATAATGCTCAAGCAAAGACATTATTTCTAGTTTAAAAAGTTTTAAACTTAGACAAAGTAAAGCTAGGACAACAAAAGCATCTTTAATATCTAAAAAAAGAAAATACTTCTCTTTTAAAGTCAACTTATCTTGATTATTCTTAAGAATATTAAGATATTTGATAACATTTGTAATTAAACGAATTTCAGAACGGGGAGCTTTAAGATTAGTCAATTCGGACTCTGCTTTTTCTGGGTCACAAGAGAGTAAAAGTGTTAGTTTAGCTAAAGCAATACTCTGGGAAATATTAATTTTAAATTTACTATAAACTAATTGTGCTGTCTGGTCAATTTCAGTTAGTAAAGCTACTTTCGGTGCTGTAGCACTGGGAAGCCAACCCGCAAGTATGTTATCCTGCCAAGCAATTGCTAACCAATAGCTGCCTCTAATGGGAGTATTTAAAAGATAATTAAGTTCACTCTTGACCCTTTCTGCAGCCACTCTAATCAGTTCAGGGGCAAGTTGTTTTAAGGTGAGTCCTGTTGTTGTTTCTATACTAAAATTTAGTTGAGCAGCTTGTCGGTATGCTCTGAGTAAACGCAAGGGATCATCTTGAAGATTGTCTATTGAAATCATCCGAATCACTTGTTGTTGCAAATCATTCAAACCACCAGTAGGATCGTAAAGTTTGCCTCGTTCAAGACAATAAGCAATGGCATTAATAGTAAAGTCACGACGATAAAGATCAGCTTCTAAGGTCTTCCCTTCCTGTTGAGCGAAATCAAAAGTTCCCTCTGGAAAAACAACACGAGCAATATTCCTTTCTCGATCTAAAACTACAAAACCAGCTCGATGATTTTTAGCTAATTGTCTAGCAACTTCTACGGCTTTTTCAGGAATAATAAAATCTAAATCTAGATAATCTCTTTTTCTCTCTAGTAGAATATCTCTAACTGCACCTCCTACTAAATAACTTTCTGGAGGTAAACAAGCTAAATCAAAGGGAAGATGTTTCTCTAACCAAGCGGTTATAGTTTCAGACATTAAACAAAAATTTAGCAACTCTAAACATAGTAACAGTATATATTTATTGAGAGTAAAAATTCTCTTTTTAGTGACTGGGTGTAGTAAAATAGTAAAGCTGAGCCATACTATCAGTGGAAAATTATGTATATTGCTATCACTGCTTTAAAAGGGGGGGTCGGTAAGACAACAACAGCTATTCACTTAGCCGCTTATTTTCAAACCAAAGCGCCAACTTTACTAATTGATGCTGATCGTAACCGTTCAGCTATTATCTGGTCTAGAGAGGATAAATTACCTTTTTTTGTCGCTTCACAAGCAGGAGCTACTAGTTTAATTAAAAAGTACACTCATTTTATTGTCGATACGAAAGCCCGACCAGAACAAGAAGAATTAAAAGATATCGCCGAAGGAAGTGATTTATTAATCATTCCAACAACACCTAATCATCTAGATATCGATGCTACTCTCAAGGCAGTTGAATTGTTACAAGATCTTAAGGCTAACTTCAAGATTCTTCTTACTAAAGTAGATGGAAGAACAAAAAATGGACGGGAAGCTAGAGATTTTATCAAAGAAAATAATCTTCCCGTCTTTAAGTCAGAAATTCCGCTATTAGTAGCCTTTGAACGTGCCTCTCAAAAGGGCGTTATCATCAAAGATTACTCAGATCCAAGATCTAAATCAGGTTGGTTAAGTTATCAAGGAGTAGGTAAAGAAATCCTTGCTTAATTAACATTAACTTTGACAACTTTGTGTTTTTCTGTTTCAGCTTTAGGAAGGGTAATATGAAGGACTCCATCTTTATACTGAGCGGAAACTTGAGTTGTTTCTATACGAGCAGGTAGAGAAAGGCTCCGACTAAACTTACCATAGCGGAACTCAGTTCGGGTAACTCCTTCGCGTTCAGTTGTAGTTTGAGACTTACGTTCTCCTCTGACGGTTAGAGAATCTGCAGTCGCTTCAATATCAAAGTCTTGAGCTTCTAGTCCAGGAACTTCAAATTTTAGATGAACAGCTTCTGCAGTTTCAGTCATTTCAGCAGGAGGAGTAAAGGTAAAACCTGTTTTTTCTGGGGAATTAGTTCCACTAGGAACCAATACATTAATCAAATGATTCATATCTCGTTGCAGAAGTTCAATTTCTTGTAAGGGATTCCAACGCATGATTGTCATAATGTTCACCTTGTGGTTCGGTTAAACAACAGTTAAGAATTGAGTTAGAGAGCTATATTTTTTTCACTCCCTACTCTCTAGATTAAGTAAGATATTTTCAAATGAACATACGGTTTTCATCCCATTTTAAAGGCGAATTATCCCAACTCCCACTAATAAGAGTTTCAGCATCAGTCCTGATGGCAACATTAGCGATCCTTACGAAGTCTTATAATACTGAACTAAAGTACTGAAATAAAAGATCTTCTTACTCTATGAAAAAAAACAATCTGTGTTCTCTTCTGTGTCTATCATTAATTACAGTTATCTCTAGCTTGTCCTTATCACCTAAAAAAGTAGAAGCTAAAGATCAGACTCTGTCCCTCTGTCAGGGAACTAGGAATACGATTCGTATTTACCGCAGAGATGGTCAAATGAGGATGCGTGTATTTAATCAAAGGGATCAGCTTGTTTGGCTCAATACCTATAGTAGAAAAGAAACTGTGCAAAATGGGATCAATTATTTTAACAACAAGGGAAAGCAGAAGGTGCGACTCTTTGTGGCTAATAATAGTACTATCTGTTTAATTGCCATTGAGCAGCGCCCTGTAGAAAAAGGGTTTCTTTTAGAGCAACCTATGAGTAATAATAGACCTTCTTCATCTTCAAATACTGTTACTGGAACGCTGACTTATCGCCAAAGAATAGCCCTTCCTGCTGGCGCAGTGATTGAGGTAAAGCTACTAGATGTCTCTTTACAGGATGTTCCAGCTAAAGTTATTTCAGAACAGACTATCACAACCAAAGGGGAACAAGTGCCCATTCCTTTTCAATTGACATTTAACCCTGATCAGATTAAAGCTAATAATTCCTATGCAGTGATGGCACAAATCAAACTTGATAACCGACTAGCTTTTACGACCACCAGAAGGTATGCAGTAATTACTAATGGTGAACCTCTCAAGGTTGAGTTAGTTTTGGAACAGGTGCAAAGTTTAGAAAAGCAATTACTTAAAGGAGAGTGGTTACTTGAAGATTTAGCCGGAGCAGGTGTTCTAGATAACCTACAGACTACTCTTAAGTTTGACGCTTCAGGACGTGTGACAGGTTCAGGAGGTTGTAATCGCTATTTTGCCTCATATCAGCTTGAAGGGAACCAGTTTAAATTGAGTCAAATTGGCTCTACTAATAAAGCCTGTAGTCCTGCTATTATGGATCAAGAGTTTAAATACTTTAAAGCTTTACAACAAGCTGACAGCATCCGTCTAGAGGGGGAATTCCTTTTCATTGATTCTCCTGGGTTGCCAAAGCCTCTAAAATTTACTAGGCTCTAAGTCTATTCTGAGCAAGAATCTTAACAATTCTTTGAATAAGTAATAGGGGGTTTCTAACCCCCAACCATCTAAAAAAGCTGCACTTTGACTGTAGCATTAGATTAAGATAAGGGGGGTCTCAACCCGTCTTTGTAACATATGGAGGTACTTGTATGGGATTTCGCTATATTGATGGTCTAATAACACCAGAAAAATTGGATAACTTTTTGCAATTAGTAGATTTAGCAGCAGGTAGTGGTCAGGATACTAATAATATATTTGACCTAAGCGAAAAACTACATAACAGCAACGCCATGAAGTTGTGTATTCAAGCTATCCAGCAAAATCCTGCTTCTGCCGAGATGTTAAAAGAAAGATATATGGGGCCAGCTTACGATCTACAAGCTATGCTAAATATGCCTAAATACTCTTTAGGTTGGACATACGCTCAAGTATTAAGCACGATGGGTTATGATCCGGGCTTCTATCGTACCCCATCTACTTTTAATAATGATGCTGAGTACATCACCTTTCGCGTCTATAAAACCCATGACCTTCATCATATTCTCACAGGTTTTAGCCTCAATAACCTAGGAGAGATAGGGGTCATCTCTGTAACAACTGGTCAAACAGCATATCCCGCTTTTATTTTTGTTGCCTTAATCTCACTTTTAATGAGCTTTGCCACTACCGATCAGCTTTATAGTGAGGATCTAGAAAATAGCCAAAAAAGTCGGCACATCGGTTACATCTTTAAACTCCTCAATCAAGGTATTGAAATAGGGCAAGCTGCAAAACCCCTCTTTCCTATAAAGTGGGAGGAAGGACTAGAAAAACCTCTAGACCAGTGGCGAGAAGAGTTAAATATTCAACCTGTCAAAGACGGTCCTTATAGTTGGTATAGCGATCCTAAGTTACTAGAAGCGGTTGCTTAATATAGAAGTAGCCACAAAGATTAGTCTAGGGTTAAAACCCTTAAACTCAACACTCTACTTTCCTCCTGCCTCCTGTAACCAAAAAGATGATTATTCAGCTATATAAGCGTACTCCACTCTATGTACAGATTATTATCGCCCTAATTCTAGCAGTAGGGTTAGGACTTTTACTAGGCGGAGGTAATCCTAATCCAGATAATGCTAACCTGATCAAGAATCTGGCTATACCTTCTAGTCTAGTTCTTAAAGCACTGCGTTCTCTAGCTACGCCCTTGATTTTACTGGCTGTCTTGCACTCTTTCCTGACTGCAGATATTCCAGCGAGAGCAGGTCGTCGTCTATTTACTTTACTGATTACTAATACCACTGTAGCTATTATTATCGGTCTTCTAGTAGCCAATCTCTTACAGCCTGGTAAGTGGTATCCCTTGAAAATCTCACAAGGAACATCTTCACCAGTTAAAGCATTTGATCCTTGGGGACTACTACAAGACTTAGTACCAGAAGCAGTGCTTAAACCATTTGTCGATAATAATGTCTTGCAATTAATCTTTGTTGCTTTAGCTTTTGGGAGTGTTTTACGCATCTTAAAAGAGCAACAAATTGAGGAAGGCAGGAGAGACTATCTAGCTATTGAACAAATAATTGAGATTCTCTTTCAAGCTGTCATTCGTATTGTAGATGTTTGTATTGCTTTCGTACCTTTAGCTGTATTAGGGATTGTGGGTAAGACGGTTGCCCTAGAAGGCTTTGCCCCTTTTAAATCTTTAGGTGCTTTTATTGTAGCGGTGCTATTAGCTCTGTTTTTGCAAGCTTGTTATTACCTAACCCGCATACATTTTGGTTCTTGGGTAGAGATTAAACCATTTTTAAACCAGACATCAGATGCGATCTGGACAGCCTTTTCCACTTCTTCTTCAGTAATTACCATGCCGATTACTTTTGAGGTGCTGGTCAAAAAAGTCGGTTTAAGAGAGTCTTCTGCCTCTTTGGGGGTACTTGTGGGAAGCAACTTTAATAATGATGGGACTGCCCTTTATGAGGCTATGTCTGCTCTCTATATTAGCCAAGTTATTGGGAGTAATCTTACTTTAGCACAGCAGTTAGTTGTGGTTCTTACCTCCGTTTTTGCCTCAGTCGGTGCAGCAGGGATACCCCAAGCAGGACTAGTCACAATGACACTGGTTTTTAGTGCTGTGGGGTTACCTACCGAATACATTGCCCTACTGGTAACAGTTGACTGGTTTTTGGATCGCTGTCGTACTGCCATCAATGTGATGGGGGATATGACTGTCAGTGCTTTACTAGATGGACAGGAAAGGTCTTTACTAGAAGAAGACATCATCTAAGTTGCAGTAGCAGTTCCAGGTAAGCGTTTATATTTCAAATAATAGCCTCCAAACAGCAAGAAGACTATTACTAGACCCCCAATAGCTAGATAACTAGGAACCCAACAGAAAACTTCTAAGGTATTAATTTGACCAGGTTTTAAGTGCCAGATTAAATTATTACCTTTTACTACTGCTGAGGCGTTTTGCCCAACTACTTGAGTTTTTAGAGGACTCTCTAAGTTCAAATTGAGATCTAGGAGTGAGCCTGAACTGAGAATAATATTACCTTCTTGGGAAATAACACCTAAACCCCTGAGATCAATAGTAAATCTGAGAAGATTGCGTTCAATAAACAGGAAGTTAGTTTGTTTAATAGAGAGTTGAGCGTCTAAATTCAAAAGCTCTAAATTATCAACCGAGGTAGCCTTGAGAGTGGGTTCTTGATGGTAGAATTGATTGAATTTACTGGCTAGTTGTTGACCATTGCCAAAGGGGATAATCACTTTGACGGTCTCAGGGGAGATGCGCTGAAGGCTACCACCTAGTTTTTTAGCACGATTTTCTAAACTACTTACCCATTGCTTGACTTCTAGTTGTGAAAGACGGGTTAATTGTTGCGCTAGTGTGATGGTTTGAACGATCTGACCGTAATGTTGGTTTTGAAAATCAATTCCAACATCATACCGGACACAACCACTTAGAAAGACCATCATCGTTAGTATTAAGGCAAGAAGAGGACGCAGGGACATCTTATTCTCCGTTATAGTGAGTGTTCGGGATCTTCATTTTCTAGTCCTTTGGAGACTGTTACTAAGTCAATTTGTTGACGATAATAGTCTACACTTTTTACTTGCACTTCAACTTCATCGCCTAAACGATAAGAGATGCGATTTTTCCGTCCAACCAGACAACTATGACGAGACCTGTATTCATACCAGTCATCTTTAAGGGAACTGACATGAACTAAGCCTTCTACCAAGAGGTCTTCTAATTCTACAAAAAAGCCATATGACTGCACCCCTGTAATTAATCCTTGAAAGACTTGTCCTGTTCTTTCTTTCATCTTTTCAGCTTTTTTGAGTCCTTGGAGGTCTTTTTCAGCATCTTCACTGAGTTTTTCTCTTTCATTGAGATGACCGACCAGGGCGTGTAGCTGTTCTTCTAATTCCTGCTGGATGTTGTTCGGTAGGACTTTCCACTTGATTTGATCATAGCATTCACTACTGCCTAGATTGACTCCATTTTTAGAGCGACTGCTGTGGCGATCTTTGCCATGTTCAAAGAGTGCTTTTAAGACACGTTGAATAAATAAATCAGCATAGCGTCTACCTGGTGAGAGACAGTGAGTGTATCCTTTGGTTAAAGCTAGTCCAAAATGAGGAATTGGGTGACTGCTGTATTTAACTGGTTTCAGGGTGCATTGTAAAAGATAGTTGAGGACTCTAGTGGCTTTTTGACTTCTACTAAAGGCGCGACTGATATCTTGATAGTCTTGTGGGGTAATTTCTTCTTCTACATCTAAACTGACTTCTAATTCTAGGTTCTGTCCTAGTTTAATTAAATCTTCTAGTTCACTTGGATCTGGTTCAGGTTGTCCACAGTAGAGAGTCGGCAGTGATAAGCCTTCTAAATGTCTAGCTATGATCTCACCTACAATGACCATTACTTCCGCTAGCATAGAACGCACTGGAATGACTGAGGATACTAGTATTGCTCCTAATCTGCCTTCATCTTTGTAGGGACAATCTGTTTCTGATTCTATCTCAAAACTGCCTCTTTCGGTACGTTGTGCTTTAAGGAGTGGACTGAGTGTAAAGAAGAGATATTCTAGTTTCTTTGAGAGTTTGGACTCTTCTTCTGGTTCTGATAGGTTTTTTTGTACCTCTTGATAAGTTAATTGCTGATCGACTTGGATAACCGCAGGAAATATGACATATTCTTGCAGTTCTCCAGTAGTTGTAAAAGTCATCATTACTGAGATAACTAGACGATCTTTCCCTACTACTAAAGAACAATGTTCTGTAATTCCTTCTGGGAGTAACGGCAATACTTTCTCTTCTAAATGTACAGTCGTTCCTCTTTTTTTAGCCGCTCTATCTAGTACTGAATTATTTAAAACATAGTGATCTACGTCTGTAATATGGATACCAACTTGCCAAGTTTCGGGGTTTCCCTGTTGCTCTAAGGTGAAAGCATTTTCTACAAAGAGGGAATATTCATCCTCTATGGTGAAGGTGAAGAGAGAACGCAGATCCCGGTGTTGTTTGAGGGTATTGAGATCAAAAGAGAGGGGGAGTTCTTGCATAAAATTTAAGACATGATCTGGAAAACCTTGAGGTAGATCATGCTTACAACAGACAATATCAGTATCTGCAGCCGCTTCTGCATCACTACCTAAGACGCGGGTAACTTTACCGAGGGGGAGATGTTGAGCGATAGGATAACGGACAACCGAGACATGAACTAAATGATCAACTGTCTGTTCTAGATCTTGGCCATTTTCTTTTAATTGCAGTTCAAATAAAAGACGATCATCAAGAGGGATAGCCCGATATTGACCATTTTCCCATTTAACTTGAGCTAAAAGTGAAGGGTTAGCCCTTTCCAAGATGACTACTACTTCCCCTTCAGGTGAACGACGACGACTACCTTCTTTAATGATTTTAACGAGGACACGATCACCATTCCAAGCATGACTGAGATGACTTTCCCGCACGTAGATATCATCAGCATCTTCTATGTCTTGGATAGCAAAGCAGAAGCCCTTGCTAGAACAGCGTAATTTAGCTTCGACAACATTTTCTGCTTTATAACGACGGTATTTTCCTCTATCTTTAACTAAAAGGCCAATTCTTTCTAAGGCATCTAAAGCTATCTGTAACTTTTCGGCATTTTCTTCATCTTCGCAGCCTAACTTTTCCTTGAGACTTTTAGCTGCGATCAACTTGTCATCACTTAAGTAAGACAGTAGCGTGGCAATTGAAAACTCCATGTAATATAGTCCTTTTTTATCTTATGCTGTTGGGTCAATAATCTCTGGTGTGAGAGTGGGCTAGTAATTCAGAACCTGTTCATTCTTCTGTGGACTGAATGTTTTTATACAGGTTAAGCCATGATTAGTCCAGCGGTTCCTTACTATCAGTTCTCGAAAAAGTCACTCTAGAAAACATCAGCCAGATTTGTTTAAGCTATGGTGAGAAATACTGACCTTTGATTCGGACATCTGACCCCAAAGAATAGAAAGCCCGCTTTAAGAGTTAATATCTGCCTCTAGTTCTTGGTATCTGGTCAAAAAAGTCTTGTCCTATATATTACCAGTAGAGGGGTCATTTTCTATTAAGCTCATCTTTTGTTACAGAGTTTGAAGTTATACCCAATTTTAGTCAAGGAAAAGATCCCTGTGAGTTAAACTAAGCCTTGATGAAACTTCTCATCTTCTGGTTGTTGGTTTATTCATTTTAGCTTTTGAAGATGTCAGGCAACAAGCTTGACTATACTTCACGAAGAGAACACTCACAAATGGAGTCGATATTAAATGTCTCATAGTGTAAAAATTTACGATACCTGTATTGGCTGCACACAATGTGTTCGCGCCTGTCCACTAGACGTTTTAGAGATGGTTCCTTGGGATGGCTGTAAAGCACAGCAGATCGCCTCTTCTCCTAGAACAGAGGACTGTGTCGGTTGCAAACGTTGCGAAACAGCTTGTCCAACTGACTTTTTGAGTATCCGCGTCTATTTAGGTGCTGAAACAACTCGCAGTATGGGTCTAACCTATTAATTGCATTTGAGTGACTATGTTGACCCACGATGTTGTTATCTTCATCGTGGGTTCTCTTTGAGAGCTAGAATAAAGGTTAAATTGAAATCACTGACTCATGTACGATCCAGAAAATCTTGGACTAGGCACCAGTAAAAATCCCCATACAGACTATCGAAAGCTGAAACGAGATGAACTCAGTCCGATGTATCAGCATTATGTCGAAGTCAAAGAACAGAATCCCAATACTTTGTTACTGTATAGGGTGGGAGATTTTTTTGAATGCTTCTTCCAGGATGCTGTAATTATTGCGCAAGAGTTAGAACTAGTAATTACCAGTAAAGAGGGGGGGCGAGAAATAGGACGTGTGGCCATGACGGGAGTTCCTCATCATGCGTTGGATCGTTATGCACGTCTTCTGGTCGAAAAAGGCTACGCAGTAGCAATATGTGATCAAGTAGAGGACTCGTCAGAAGCAACCGCCGAAAGGAGACTGGTTGAGCGCCAAATTACCCGTCTGTTGACACCTGGAACCATCACCGAAGAGGAGATGTTAAATGCTCGTCGTAACAACTTTTTAGCTGCAGTGGTTCTCTCTGGTTCTGCTTGGGGTCTAGCTTATGCAGATATTTCTACTGGTGAATTTTTTACCACTTCTAGAGGAGATATAGATACTCTCAACCTAGAGTTAATGCGTCTACAACCTGCAGAAATTCTCATTCCGACTAATGCCCCAGATCTCAAGGGTTTACTGCGTCCTGGCCAAAAGAGTCCAGGAGTCCCGACCGAGTTACCTGATTGTTTTTGTTACAGTTTGCGTTCACAGAACCCTTTTAGTCTCAATCAGGCCAAACAAAGTATTTTAGAAACTTTCCGTCTTCGTTCTCTAGAAGGTCTAGGCTGCGCTAATTTACCCCTAGCTGTTCGTGCAGCAGGTGGATTACTAGAATATATCTCAGATACCCAAAAAGCTAATCGAGTCCCCTTACAGCTTTTGCGCACCTATTCTCTAGCTGACTATTTGGTTCTAGATCAACAAACAAGACGCAATTTAGAAGTTACCCAGACGGTCAGAGATGGTACTTTTCAGGGGTCTCTCCTTTGGTCTTTAGATAAGACTTGTACTGCTATGGGGGGGAGAGCCTTAAGACGTTGGATTTTACAACCTCTCCTAGACACTCAAGAAATTCTCACTCGTCAAGATAGTATTTCTGAATTACTAGAAAAGACTATTTTGCGGCAAGACCTCAGACAAATTTTAAAACAATTCTACGACTTAGAGAGGCTTTCAGGGCGTGTTGGTGCCGGTACTGCTAACGCTAGAGAGGTTCTTGCTTTAGCTGATTCTTTAGTACGGATAAAAGATCTAGCAGTTTTAGCACAGAATGGTAGTTCTGGTCATTTCCGCAAGCTCCAAAAAGTGGACTCTGAACTAGAGGAATTAGGACTTAAAGTGATGTCTCATTTAGTAGAGACTCCACCTCTACACCTGAAAGAAGGAGGGGTTATCAGGTCGGGAGTGAATAACTCTCTCGATGATCTGCGTCGTTGTCAAGAAGAAGATCAAATGTGGTTAGCCAATTTAGAAATCACTGAACGCCAAAGATCAGGTATTTCAACTCTTAAAGTAGGCTATAACAAGACCTTCGGTTATTATCTGAGTATACCCCGTAGTAAGTCGGAACAGGCTCCAGCAAACTATCTGCGTAAACAGACCTTGACCAATGAGGAACGCTACATCACTCCAGAATTAAAAGAGAGAGAGACACGTATTCTGACCTCTAAAGATGATTTAAACAACCTAGAATATGAGTTATTTGCCCAACTGAGGACAGAAGTAGCCCAAAAAGCGCAGGAAATTCGAGATCTAGCTAAAGATGTTGCGGTAATAGATGTCTTAGCTTCTTTAGCTGAAGTGGCAGTCTATCAAAACTATTGTCGCCCAGAAATTACAGCAGGAAGGAGTATAGAAATTCTTGAGGGGAGACATCCTGTAGTTGAGAAAATGCTAGGGACGGGCTTTTTTGTTCCTAATTCTACCTATTTAGGCGCTCTAGAAGATCCAGAGAGTGTTCATCCAGATTTAATTATTTTAACTGGGCCTAATGCTAGTGGAAAAAGTTGTTATCTTAGACAGGTGGGATTAATTCAATTAATGGCTCAAATGGGGAGTTTTGTCCCTGCTAGAGTAGCTAAATTATCTATTTGTGATCGGATCTTTACTAGGGTAGGGGCCGTGGATGATTTAACTACTGGACAATCTACCTTTATGGTAGAAATGAATGAGACTGCCAATATTCTCAATCATGCCACAAACACCTCATTAGTCTTATTAGATGAAATTGGTAGGGGAACAGCTACCTTTGATGGTCTTTCTATTGCTTGGTCTGTCGCTGAGTATTTAGCAACAGATATCCAATGCCGCACTATTTTTGCTACACATTACCATGAGATGAATGAATTAGCCTCTATCCTATCCAATATAGCTAACTATCAAGTTACAGTTAAAGAATTGCCTAATGAAATAGTTTTCTTACATCAAGTGAGTCCAGGTGGTGCTGATCGTTCTTATGGTATAGAAGCAGGACGATTAGCTGGCTTACCTCGTTCTGTAATTGCTCGTGCTAAACAGGTCTTAACTCAAATTGAGAAACATAGTAAGATAGCTTTGGGTCTTCGTGCAGGTATTGAAAAAATCAATCCTACTCTTAAGAAAGATGGTGGGATTGAACAGTTAGATATATTTAATTAGTATTTGATTAGATCCAAAGTTGCTGAGAACCACTAATAGATATCTTGCTAGAATAAGAAATATTAGTAATTAATTATATTCGATAAATATATGATAATTATTGAAAAGACTTCTCCCACTTTAACCATTCTTCCCTTAGAAAACGGTGATCGGCTGACCCGTGTAGAATTTGAGCACCGTTACGGGGTAATGACTC
>CASBQB010000294.1 GCA_949127655.1 Chroococcales cyanobacterium PMM_0086
GTATTATTTATAGCGTTGATAATATCTTTTTCCAGTTCTTCAACTGATATATCCTGAGCATTTTTAATATAAAAAAATGTCATTATAGAACTTAATAAGGTCTCAATGTTATCACTAGAAATTGATTCTTTTTTGATTTTAGATACTATAGAATTAGCAAACTTTTCCATGTTTATACAAACAGGAATTTCATCTATCGCCTGAAGAATATTATCTATTTCTGAATCTTTTAAGATTATAAGTTGTTCTACTCCTTTTTCATAATGAGGAAGAATTTTTATCAATGGCACTATTTTATGCTCCTTATGTTTTATCAAAAATATTTTACATTTTTACATTGTTAGTTTAACATTTAACTCATCATCATAGTCTGATAAATTGCAATTTGTCAAGGAATTCCTCTGTTACTTTTTATATGTATTAAGGACTACTTAAGATATTTAAAGCTGAAAAGCTTATTCAGTAAGAACTAGTTACTTAAATTAACTCTAATAACTGTACTTTGCCTACTTTTTATGGAGAATAGTTCAGATAAACTACTACCTATATTAAGACTAAAGCAACAAGAAAGTGTCTACAAAGTAAAAGCCCTATCTAGAAAACGTTGTAGACGCTATAGACGAGATAACTAGTGGGAAACCTGTAGTAATCAAATCATCTACTAATAGCACCACAAAGGAGTTCTAACCGCCTTAAAAAGACATTAGAAGCTTGACAAGCTCTTAGAGATGCCGCACTACGCGCGTGGTAAGTCACTTTCCTGTTAGAATCGAGTCAAAAACTCTCAATCATCCCCTTATGAGTTTAGCTGAACAATTTCTCTCGAATATTCCAGGTTCACCTCTATTACAATTGAGAAATCTAGATCAACGCTATGCTTTACTTCGTCAAGATACTTCTTCGCCCCCTCAAGTGATTCATCTTAGTTCAGAAACACTAGGAGAACTAGATGCCGATGTTGTTATCTGTGGAGGCACTCTCGGCATTCTGCTAGCTGCTAGTCTGCAACAAAAAGGACAGAAAGTAATCTTACTCGAAAGAGGTACTTTAAGAGGTCGTCAGCAGGAATGGAATGTTTCTCGTGCTGAATTAAATGTCCTCTTAGAACTAGATTTATTGACTACAGAAGAACTAGAAACGGCGATTGTTACTGAGTATAATCCAGCTAGAATCAGTTTTTTTCAAGGACACGAACTCTTTGTCAAAGATATCCTCAATATTGGAGTTTATCCCTTAGATCTTTTAGAGAAGCTTAAAGAAAAGTTTCTCTTATTTGGGGGTAAAATTTTAGAAAATACACCTTTTATTTCTGCTCTAATTTTATCAGATGGTATTAAAATTATTGCTGGAGATTATCAACTCAAAAGTCGTTTACTAGTTGATGCTATGGGGCACTTTTCCCCTATTGTTAAGCAAGCTAGAAGGGGCACTAAACCTACTGGTATTTGTTTGGTTGTTGGAACCTGTGCCCAGGGATATCCTAATAATCAAACTGGCGATTTACTTGTTACTAACACACCTATTTTAAATCAATGTCAGTACTTTTGGGAAGCTTTTCCTGCTCAAGATGGTAGGACAACTTATCTATTTACTTATGTTGATGCAGAACCTGAAAGATTTAGTTTAGAGTTTCTAACCGAAGAGTATTTAAGACTCTTACCTGACTATCAACAAATTGATTTAGATGCCCTCAATTTTCAAAGATTTCTCTGTGGTTTTTTCCCATCTTATCAAAATAGTCCTTTGCAAATGCCTTATTCTAGAATTTTAGCAGTAGGTGATAGTGCCGCTAGTCAATCTCCTGTCAGTTTTGGAGGTTTTGGGGCTATGCTTAGACATCTGCAACGTTTGAGTAATGGTATTGATGAGGCTTTAAAAACAGACCATCTAACCCAAAAAGACTTAGCTTTATTACAACCCTATCAGCCTAATCTCTCAGTTACTTGGCTATTTCAAAAGACAATGAGTGTAGGACTAAATCAAACTGTTGATCCCAATCAAATCAATCATTTAATGAGCACGGTTTTTCTAAGTATGGAACAATTAGGTGAAGATGTTCTTAAACCCTTTCTACAAGATGTCATTGGGTTTAGTGCTTTAACCAAAATTTTGACTGCGGTACCTCTTCAATCTGTTTTACCTATTGTACCACAAATTGGCTTACTTCCTTTATTGGATTGGCTGAGACATTATCTTTCTTTGGGTCTATATAATCAATTGTATCTTCTAGGTAAGAATATCGAGACAAAGCCCCCTTTTGTTGAACAATATTATTGGCATCGTTTACTAGAAAGTTGGCAATATGGTTCAGGTTCTGATTATCATCAAGCTTTAGGGGAAAAATAATCTATGTTTTTTAGTGTAGTTATACCTACATATAATCGATTGCCAATTTTAGAAAAGTGTTTAAAGGCCTTAGAGCTTCAGTACTTAAATAAGTCTTTAGTGGAAAATTATGAAGTAATTGTCGTGGATGATGGTTCAACAGATCAAACAATAGACTATCTAGAGAGAGAGAAAGAGCAATTTCCTCATGTACGTCTATATCAACAAAAGCATCAAGGTCCGGCTGGAGCTAGAAATTTAGGCGTATCAGAGGCCAAAGGAAATATAATTGTTTTTATTGATAGTGATTTAGTCGTCAAAGAAAAGTTTTTGGCGGCTCATGCAGAAGCTTTAGTCAAAGAAGAAAAAAGGCTAGGTAGTAATCGTCTGTTCACCTATGGTGCAGTGATCAATACTTGTAATTTTGCAGAACCAACCTCAGAACCTTACAAGATTACCGACTTTTCAGCAGCCTATTTTGCAACCGGAAATGTGGCAATAGCGAAAACTTGGTTAGAAAAAGCTGGCTTATTTGATACCGCTTTTTCTCAATATGGATGGGAAGATTTAGAACTAGGGGTGCGACTTAAGCAACTAGGACTAAAATTAATTAAATGCCCGGATGCTGTAGGCTATCATTGGCACCCGCCATTTAGTCTAGAGGAAATTCCTAACTTGATTGATAAGGAGATCCAACGAGGACGTATGGGAGTGGTTTTTTACCAAAAACATCCATCATGGGAAGTTCGTCTGATGATTCAGATGACGTGGTTACATCGACTACTCTGGGGGACTCTGACATTAGGGGGGCGATTAGAGGAAAAAGCTTTCTCACCCCTATTAGAATGGTTAATTAAGCAAGGAAAACCACAACTAGCGCTAGAAGTTGCCCGAATTTTTTTAAACTGGTATAACGTGCAAGGAGTTTACGAAGCATATGGAAAAGCTCAAAAAAACAATCAATAACATGGAGATATTTTGATAGCTTTGATGCACATATTGTGTAACCTCTGAGATATCGTGATTAAAAATAGACATCATCAAAGATTGACTTAGGTTAATTTAAAGAAAAATTAAAGGAATATTAAGATTAAATTAGACATAGGAGGCAATTAATGGATATCGGTAGCTTAATTGGTGGTTTAGTAGGGGCAGGTATAGGAGGAGGAGCGGTCTTCTTCTTACAGAATAACAATCTTAAAAATGTCCAAGACAAATTAGAACGAGCTAAAAATGCTCAACAAGAAAGCGAAACCCTGCAAGAACAACGAGGGACAGAACTTCAAAATTTAGAACAAAAGTACCAAAGGCAGATACAAACCCTAGAACAACAGATTCAACAACTACAAAGAGTCCAAAGTCAAGCCCCATCTACTGAGCAGCCCTCTTCAGGAGAGGGAGGAGAGATGGAAAGCTCATACAAAGCTCGACTACAGGAAGAAAGAGAACGTCATCAAGCTGAACTTCAAGGACTAGAACGTTCATATGAAGACCAAATTAGAGAATTAAACCGCAGTTATCAAGCTCAAATGCTTGAGATGAGCCAGGCTGATTATATTGCCCAAGAATCAACCCAGGGTAGTCCCTTTGAGCAAAACTCGATCTTAGACACAGAAAGGGAAACTTATATACCAGGTATGAAGGCTGGCTTTGTTGAACCTGTTAGTCAACCAGTAATCGAGCCAAGTTTTGACCTTAGAGCAGTAAGTTATCAAACAAATACACTAGATGACGTTGATTCTGCCCTAGAGCAAACAGAGCAAGAATTGATAGTAGGGGAGGAATCATGGGTTACAGATGGCTTAGAGGTCATCGAAGTAGCCAATCAAGAAATAGCTGAAACCTTCGAGACAGAGCAAGACCTAATCGGTTTAGATGAATTCATAGCAGAGGAGCAAGCCTGGGTTACAGAGGAATTAGAGGTTGAAGAAGAAATCACCAGCGAACAAGTAGCCGAAGCCTCCGAGGAAGACCTCATCGGGTTAGATGACTTCATTCAATCAGAAACCTGGATTCAAGATGATTTATCGGTAGAACCTGCAGCTGAAGAGTTTACTGGGATTCAGTCAGAAAGAGAATCAGAATTTGATTTCAACAACTTGACCACCCCCTTAACAGAAGAATCAAGCGGCTTTCTAACTCAAGAGGGTCTAGTCGAAGAGGAACAAGCTGTTTTAGATGACTTTGACCTTTTAGAAAGTTTTACTTTTGAACAGTCGGATTTATCTTCTCTAGATGATGATTTAGCTCTTCAAAATGAACTCTTAGGTGATTCAGATAGTTTAGATTTTCTGGAAATATCTTCCCCAGACTCACTAGAAACCACTAGTGAAGAGTCAGATTTTTTTGAAATTTTAAGTGCAGATGATTCTTCACTAAGTGTCTTGACTGAAGAAATGGCTGATGAAGAGTCTCTAGAAGGATTAACGGACTTTTTCGAGTCTTCAGGTTCTGAGGCTGATTTAGAGTTTGTGGAGATGCTTGAGAAGTCACAACAGATAGTTTCTACAAGTCCAACAGACTCTCAACCAGAAGTGTTAGTAGATCCCTTTGCAGATTTTTTCTCAAATGATACTGATTTGGAAAAAGAACTCGATTTAGCTGATTTACTAGATGATTCTTCGGCGGGGGATCATTCTCTAGATGAACTCTCTGATGCCTTTCCAGACTTATTTGGGGATTTTGAGTCAGAATCAAAACCAGATAACAAGTAACTCAAAAAGTTCTCTTCATTGCCTAACAAAATGAAGAGGACTTTCTTTCTTTAACAACAGAAATACTATAAACACAAGAGAGTTTCTCTTGTATCTCTTCCGGTCACCGGATTTTTTCCACTAGCTTGAGTACAGAGCATTTTTTGAATGGCTGGACGGAATAAAACATCAGTAAAGTCTGCCCCTTCTATAATGGCTCCCTCAAATTTAGCATTAGTTACAAAAGCACCTTCTAAAATTGCCTCTTTAAAGTTAGCATTAGTTAAACGGGCTGATTCTAAGTCGGCTGTTGTTAAATTTGCTCCTTCAAAATTGACAGACTCTAGATTCGCTGCAAAAAATCTTACTCCTTGAGCGTTAACATGACTAAAATCGCTGCTGCGCAGATTAGCATGATCAAAACTAGCATCTCTTAAATCTTGGTTAGAAAAGTCTTGTCGGACTAGATTTTCTTTACCATAGCTTAAAGCCCAAGCAGGATTAACCCAGCAATAGAGGGAAAGGATACTCATTACTAAAGTGAGCAGTATATTGACTAAAATGAAAAAACGACGATTAATGATAGTTTCTGAGAACATAATTAACTATTTTTGTCAATGAAATATCAAGGATTTTTAAAGGCACTATCATCTAGTAAGTCTAGCATTTTACAACCGATTCCTGGTGTTAATTGATGCCGAATCTAGGTAAGATTGGTGAAGAGTTAGTTGCTCAATGGCTATCTCAACAAGAGTACTCCATAGTAGCCCATCGCTGGCGTTGTCGCAGGGGGGAAATTGACATCATTGCCCTTCTGCGGGAAGAGGTTTTAGCTTTTGTCGAGGTTAAAACCCGTAGTCAGAACAACTGGGACGCGGATGGTCTCTTAGCAATAACAGCCAAAAAACAAAGCAAACTTAGCCAAACTGCTTTATTCTTTTTAGCACAATATCCCAATTTATCTAGTTTGATCTGTCGCTTTGATGTTGCTTTAGTTAAAGTAGATAATGCCCTTCCTTCGAGATTATCACCTAGTACTAATATTACTCAAATTCAGTTAGGTAAATCTCTTATTTATCAAGGTTATCAGTTAACTTTGTTAGATTATCTTGAATCTGCTTTTGACCAACCAGAGTATTATTGACTCTATTTGATATAATGTGCAAGACCGGATTATTCATCATCAAATTTAATGGGCAACAGAGAATCTCTAAAATTAGAACATAAAGCTAAGATTGCTGTTTATTATCCCTTCTTTTTAGGAGGTGGTGCTGAATCTGTAGGATTATGGATTTTAGAATCTTTAAAAGAAAAGTATGATGTAACTCTTTTTACTTTTTGCCAACTTAACTGGACAAAACTAAATCTGATGTATAACACAGAACTTTCTGAAGAATGGATTGAGATTAAATCAATCTGTCCAAAAAGCTTACAGTCTATTTTTATGCTATTAGTCTCTAATAATCAAGATGTCAGAGCCTTTTTTCTCCATTATATCTTAAAAGTTCTCAAAGATCATAAAGATCAATATGATGTTTTAATTTCAGCTTATAATGCTGCAGATCTAGGAAAATCTGGTATTCACTATGTACACTGGATTGATATATTAGAGTCTACTAAAAAAATCTATCAGCGAGTTTCTGATTTTTCCCTGCCAGCTATCAGTGATAATGTATCTATTGCTAACTCTCAAACAGTGGCTAATTTTGCAGATCCTCTCTATAAAACTCACTCTAGAGTAATTTATCCTCCAGTAGTTTTAGATGTTTCCCAGATGAATTGGGAAGATAAAGAAGATGCTTTCATTTGTAGTGGTCGTTTAGTTAATGAAAAAGGACCACATAGAGCGATAAATGTCTTAAGAAGAGTTCGGGAACAAGGCTTTAATGTTAAGCTTTATATTACTGGAGGTGGTGGTGGTCTATATGCTTGGAAATATCAACGTTTTTTAAGGAACATAGTCAAAAAAGATGCCGATTGGGTAACTTTATGTGAAAATTTATCCTACTTAGAATATACAGAAATTCTCTATAAATGTAAGTATGGAATTCACCTGAAGTCTGAACCTTTTGGAATTTCTATTGCTGAAATGGTCAAAGCTGGTGCTATACCTTTTGTTAAAAAACAAGGCGGACAAATTGAAATTGTTGGGGCAGATAATCAAGAGCTTTTATTTGAATCAATAGAGGAAGCTTCAGAGAAAATCATTGCATTTTTGAGCAATTCAATTCTTCAAAAAAGACTCAGAGAATCTTTAGAACAGCAAAAAAAACTTTTTTCTCATCAAAGATTCACCCAAGAATTTTCAGAGGTTGTTGAAGAATTTATCAAGGAAAGAACTAATCAATGATCAGATTAATTATACCAATAGAAATTTATCGTAAGGGGGGAGTAGAAAAAGTAATTGTTTCTCTGATTCCTAGTTTACTTGAATATGTAGAGATAATAATTATTATCTTATCTCGAAAAGATCTGGATTATTTTAAGAGTAAATTACCTAAATCAGAACGAATAATTTACGATATTTTTGATTGGAACCAGCAAAGTTTAGCTTATCAAAAAAGATTATTTTTCTATAAAATAAAAAGTTTATTCAGTAAATTAAAATTAACTTATTTAGAACAAGGGGTCAAGGAACTTGTCGAGAAAGTAGAAAGGGAAGAAAGGATAGAGCATTTAATAAAAAAATATCAAGCAACTCACTGTCTATATTTTTTAACCAATACTTTGACACCTCCTAAAATAAGTATACCTTTGGCTTTTATTGCCTATGATTTATTTTGGCATTTTGCTCCTTTAACCTATTCTAAAGAGTATAGAAAAAAGTATGATCGCTCTTTAGCTATGTGGTTAGAAAAAGCCTCTTTTATCTTGACAATATCTGAACAAACTCGTCAAGAAATTTTGCAAATATTCCCGCAAATTAAATGTCAGGATAAAATAAAAGCTGTTCTGTTATCTGGGTTTTCTGCAGATGGAAAAGTGGGAGAACCTCAGCTAAAAGAGCACAAAGAAATTACTTTTTATTTTCCTTCTTCTCTAGGAATCTATAAAGATCATCTGACACTACTTAAAGCAGGAATTAAACTAGCTAAGAAAAATCTAGACTTTAAAATTATCTTTCTAGGTAAAGAGACAGATAACTTAATTAATGGAACAATGTCTTTATCGGGGCAAACTAGTACAAAAGAATATGAAGATTATTTACAGGAATGTCAGGAAGTTTACCAAGCAAATATGACCCTAATAAAAGAACATTTCTTAGGACTTGGTTATTGTGAGGATGAACAGGTAGAATATCATTATCAAACCTGTGACTGTGTTGTGGTACCTTCTCAATATGAAGGCTTTGGTTTAGCAGTTTCAGAAGGTATTGTCAGAGGAGTACCTGTTATAGCCTCTGATTTAAATATCTTTAAGGAACAGGCTGAACTATACCAATGTCAGGACCGCTTAGAATTTTTTGAACCAGGAGATGATCACGCTTTAGCTGATTGTTTGGAAAGATTTATTCTCAAAGCTAAACCGAGACTCTCCCAGGAAGAAATTAAAAACCGTTTTGGACATTGGACATGGCAGAAAGTAGCGCAGGAATATCTCAAGTATCTAGAAGAGATCAGGTGATCAAGATGCAAGTAAGAGAATTATGGATCTATCCAATCAAATCTTGTCAAGGCATTCCTTTAGAAACTTCAGAGGTCACTCTAAAAGGCTTAAAGTGGGATCGAGAGTTAATGATTGTCGATAAAATGGGCAAGTTTTTGACCCAAAGACAAGAGGCAAAATTAGCTCAAATAAAAGTTCAACTTTCCTCTAATCAGCTTATTCTCTCCATAAAAAATAATCATTTTAGTCCTTTTCAATTTACCCCAAATTTAGCAGGAGAAAAAAAACCTGTACAAATCTGGAATGATTATACTATAGCTATAGATCAAGGTGACCAGGTTGCCGAATGGTTGCAAAAATCCTTAGATTTAGAAGGTATCCGTTTAGTCAGACAATCTCCTGAACATATCAGACCGATTGATCCTAATTATGCTCAAAAAGAAGATGAACCGGTTAGTTTTTCGGATGGCTACCCCATTTTAATCACTAATACTGCTTCTCTAGATGAATTAAATCGCCGACTTCGAGAAATCTATCCCCGCGAGTCTCTGACCTTTCCAATGAACCGTTTTAGACCAAATATTATTGTTGAGACCGATTTTCCTTTCTTAGAGGATCAGTGGAGACAGATCCAAATTGGACTGATTGAGTTTGCTGTTACTAAGTCCTGTAGTCGTTGTATTGTTACAACCACGGATCAACAGACAGGGGAAAGGAACCTACTACTAGAACCTCTGAGAACTTTAAGTCAATTTCGCAATTTCCGAGGTAAAATTCTCTTTGGTGAAAATCTTGTGCCGCGTAAGACAGGAGTATTATCTGTTGGTGATTTTGTTCAAGTATTGAGGAAGAGATAAGCAACCTAATATCAAGTTACACTTGGATTTTTAGCTTCTGTCTTGACACTGACAGTAGTAGAAACCATTGCTGCAACTAGTTGTTCTGCAGAAACACTAAAGGGTAAGCGATGTAAATCTGAGTCAGGTTGACAGACTATTTCAGCGCAATGTCTCAGTTCTGTTAGGGTGATATCTTTCAACCCTAGATCTTCTAGACTCATTGGTAGTCCAATCTCTTGATAGAATTTCAGTAATTGTCCTCTTGAGGAAGCAGCTAATTGATTACCTACTAGCATTTCTTCAAGACGTAACTGTACCAAAATTCCATAGGCTACTTTCTCACCATGTAGAATATTGTGAGTAGCCCTTAGATGGGTAAGTCCATTATGTACAGCATGAGCAGCAACAGTACGACAGTTCGCACCACCTAAGCCACCAATCACCCCAGCTAGTAATACTGTAGCATCAACTACCTCACGCCATTGGTGACTACCTGGATTATTTAAAGCTGTAGCTGATTTTTGAAAGAGGATATCCCGTAAGATACGTGCCATCTGGACAGCAGTAATCGTTAAACTGTCGGTAGAGTTACCACTACTAATAGAGGCTTCGTACCATTTAGCAATCGCATCGCCAATACCTGCTACAAGGGTTCTTAATGGGGCCGTTTGAATTAGGGCGTAGTCTAAAATCAGTAAGTTGGGACAGTGTGTCAGAGAGACATCATAGAGAAAACCTCCCTGATCTGAGTAGATATTAGATAAAGCTGTCCAAGCTGCACAAGTCGCCCCTGAAGTTGGTATTGTGACAATAGGAAGCTGAGATTGATCGGCTAATAGTTTAGCGGTATCTAAGGCCTTGCCTCCACCGACTCCGATAATTAAATCAGAGTTATTCTTTTCCACAAGCTGACCTAAACGTTCTAATGAGGACAAAGAACAGTCAGGACTGTATAAGGCTTGTTTAAATTCCCTAAAATCAGACTCAACCAGAGATAGAGAATTTTTACCGCCTACTAATAGGGGGTTTTGTCCTAAATAGGCGATTTTTTCCTTGACTGTAGAGAGGATATTTTCTCCACGCAGAACTTGACTCGGCGCAACTAATAAAGGTACTGTGTCGATCATTTGCTTTTTTGTTGAAGTTGTGCTAGTTTATCCTCAAAGATTTCTATCTCCATCGTTGCGTCATCACGATTAGCTAAGGATCGTTTAATCTGTCCAATATAGAGGGGTTTGGAGACACCTGGTTCGGGATGAATTAGGGTACGTGCTCGAATGCTCAGTTCTGATTTACCACCTAGTGCTGTTCTGCCATAGGAAAATAGATCATTAGCAGCTTGTTGCAGGGTAGCCTCTAATTCTGAAGGTGTTATGTCATTGGGCAAAGAAATTACTGTGCTGTTCCCACCATTATCATAAACCAAGGAGAACTGACGAGAACCTGGTATTTCTACACGGCTGAACAGTCCTAGTCCTAAGCCGAATAGTCCACCTGTCAAGACTAGCATGAATCCAGTAATACCCACTAGACGGAAACGTATGCCCCAACGAGTTACAAATCCAATCACACTCAAAAGAAAGACCGCTAGGGTGGCATAAGCTGACCACTGCGCATATGTAGAAAAGTCTAAGGTTATGTCCATATTATAATTATATAGGCTTTGTAGATGGTGATCACAATTGCTATATTATTGCAGATAAGTTTCAGAACCAATATGGTTCATTTATTCTATTTGAGATGAAAATTAATATGGAAAGTAATACATATCTAGATTGGATTCTCTCTAGTCTCGCTATAATTATCTTAATTAGTGGACTGTTGATGCTCCTAAGTGGAGTTCTGGCAATGAATGACGAGTAATCAGTACTAGTTTAAAATTCTTTGTAATTAATTCTGTTAAAAAAGAGAATTCAGAAACAAAGCATAAGCCGTCTGAATCCTCGATCATTAATTTTTAGATGGGTCGATACACTCTGTAGTTGATGTTAGGGAAAATATTATCTAAGTCTTCTATTTTTTCTAGCCAACCTGAATCAATTTTTTCAGCTTTAATCTCTTCATAGAGTTTAGTAAAGCGGAGAACATGAGATTTTGTGCGCCGCACAGCATAGGGAACCATTGTTCCTGTGCGCATAATAAAGGCCCAATCAGAGGACTGTGCTAATAATAGCTCTCTGGCCGCTTGATTGAGTGCACGCCAAGCTAATTCATCGGTAGGTTCTAAATAACTCAGTTCAATCATCCTTTCAGCAGCTTTATGGAGATGAGGATAGATCCAGGTATTGGTTTCATTGAGCCAATATTCATGAAATCCCTTATGTCCCCAACTTGACTGTGCGGGACGAGCGACCTGTTGTGTTGGATAGTCACGCAGGTAGTCTGCTAAGTGAGTCATTTGATAAGTATGTTGGTCATACCAGGACTTGCGGAAGAGAAAGTCAATGAACCAAGGACCTTCATACCACCAATGACCGAATAGTTCTGCATCGTAGGGAGAGACAACAATCGGAGGACGCTGCATCACCCCAAGTAGATGTTGTACTTGATGTTCTCGGTTGTGCATGAAGTTGGCAGCGTGTTCGGCTGCTTTTTCTTTTGCCCAGTATGGATCATAGAGGGCTTTGTCTGAAAGTCCGGCCTCTCGAGAGGTGATTCGATGATACTTAATACCTATATTCTTGCGCTGTCCATTAGGCATGATGTAGGGCTTAATGTACTCATATTCAGCTTCCCAACCTAAATCTTTATAAAATTCTCTGTACATAGGATCGCCTGGATAGCCTACTTGAGAGGACCAGACTTGTTGTGAAGATTCATGATCTCTAGCAAATGCTGCTACACCTGTTTCTGTATAGATTGGGGCATAACTCCCAAAACGAGGGCGGGGACGGGCGTGAAGCACACCATGATTATCACTCAGGAAGTAACGCAGGCCAGCATCAGCTAGCATACGCTCTACACCTGGATAGTAAGCACATTCTGGTAACCAGATGCCTTTTGGTGCGCGTCCGAAGCTTTCTTGATAATGTTCACAAGCGACTTGAATTTGTGCCCAAACTGCCTCTGGATAATTTTTCATCAAGGGGAAGTAACCATGTGTGGCACCACAAGTCATGATTTCTAGATTATTGCTGTCTTGAAATTGTTTAAAGGCACCAAC
>CASBQB010000295.1 GCA_949127655.1 Chroococcales cyanobacterium PMM_0086
AGTCAATAGACTTAATAACCAAGTAGTTTGAGTATTCAGCTTGGCATTAATAGCGTCCTGTCCTGATTGAAGAGTTGCTGTTTTTTCTTCTAGCTTTACCTCTAGAGTGTCTACTTTTCTCTCTAGTCGGGCTTGATTAACTTGGATGCTGGTTAGAGTTTGGTTTATTTGTTTAATCTCTACCTTTAGCTCTTTAAATTCTACCTTTAAATCCTCTATTGCTCTAAGTAGTGCGTTTTCAGTTTCTACTGTCATGCTAGGATACCTTTAGTTATTCAATTGATTAAATCCCCAAGGAGCGCTTTTCTTGTGAGGTTCTCTATATCTTAGGCTATCATTTAACAGGCTTGCTCTTTTTTTTCTGCCCAGTGGAGTAACATTAAAGTAAGCAAACTGCATTTCTGATCGACATTTAGAGGAAGCCCAATGAGCTACTATATGGATCGCCAGGCCTACGCTGAAACATTTGGTCCAACAGTCGGGGATCGTCTAAGGTTAGCAGATACAGAACTGATTATAGAAGTAGAAAAAGACTATACCATCTATGGCGATGAAGTTAAATTCGGTGGTGGTAAAGTCATTCGGGATGGGATGGGACAGTCACCTATTTCTAATAAAGATGGTGCAGTAGATTTAGTTATTACCAATGCCCTGATCCTAGACTGGTGGGGGATAGTTAAGGCAGATCTAGGCATCAAAGAGGGGAAAATAGCCGCCATTGGGAAAGCAGGTAACCCCCATACTCAAGCAGGGGTAACTATCATCATTGGACCAGGTACCGAAATCATCGCCGGAGAGGGTCATATTCTCACAGCAGGCGCTATAGATAGCCACATTCACTTCATTTGCCCTCAACAGATAGAAGTGGCTATAGCTTCGGGAATTACGACAATGATCGGCGGTGGAACAGGCCCTGCAGCAGGCACAAATGCCACTACTTGTACTCCAGGTCCTTGGAATATCTACCGGATGTTACAATCAGCCCAAGCTTTCCCGATGAATATAGGCTTTTTGGGTAAAGGCAATAGTAGTCAACCCCAAGGACTAATAGAACAGCTAGAAGCTGGCGCGATGGGTCTAAAATTACATGAAGACTGGGGAAGCACACCTAGTGCTATTGATCAATGTTTAACGGTGGCTGATTTATATGATGTTCAGGTAGCCATTCATACAGATACCTTAAATGAAGCTGGTTTTGTAGAAGAGACTATCGCTGCTTTTAAAGGTCGAACCATCCACACTTATCATACAGAAGGCGCAGGAGGAGGACACGCTCCAGATATTATCAAAGTCTGTGGTCAGTCCAATGTTTTACCATCCTCTACTAACCCTACTCGTCCCTATACAATCAATACCCTAGAAGAACATCTAGATATGTTGATGGTCTGTCATCATCTTGACCCCTCTATCCCTGAGGATGTCGCCTTTGCTGAATCTCGTATTCGCCCGGAAACTATTGCTGCAGAAGATATCTTACATGATTTAGGTGCTTTCAGTATGCTCTCTTCTGACTCTCAAGCAATGGGAAGAATAGGCGAGGTAATCTTAAGAACTTGGCAAACTGCTCATAAAATGAAGTTACAAAGAGGACCACTCATTGAAGATTCCTCGCAAAATGATAATTTTCGGGCTAAACGTTACATAGCTAAATACACCATCAACCCGGCTATTACTCACGGGATATCTGACTATGTAGGTTCAATAGAAGTAGGAAAAATAGCCGATCTCTGTCTTTGGAAACCCGCTTTTTTTGGAGTTAAACCAGAAATAGTCCTTAAAAGTGGCTTGATTGCTTGGGCGCAAATGGGTGATGCTAATGCTAGTATTCCTACCCCTCAACCCCTCTATGGTCGTCCCATGTTTGCTAGTTTTGGCAAGGCAATCAATACTACTTCCGTCCTCTTTCTCTCTCAAGTCTCTCTTGATCAGAATATCCCTTCTCGCTTAGGTTTGGATCGACTCTGTTTACCTGTTAAAGCAACCCGTAACCTTACTAAAAGAGATCTCAAGGTCAATGATGCTTTACCTGTAATTGAAGTTGACCCAGAAACCTACCAAGTCAGAGCCGATGGAGTATTATTAACCTGTGAACCTGCGACAGTCCTACCTATGGCTCAACGTTACTTTCTCTTTTAGAAGGAAGGTGATAACCTAAAAGAAACAACCCTCTGAGGCAGTCTTAACATGGCACAGACAGTAGAGTTTGACTTGGCTAAGTTTCTAGAAGATTTCCGACAAGAACTTAAAGAAACTAATCGTAAAATAGAAAAGATTTCAGAAGGGCAAATTAGGCTAGAGGGAAAAATAGAAACTTTAAATGTAGAAGTGAAAACGCTTCAGACCGGACAAGATACTATAAACTCTAAGCTTAACACTCAAAATACTTGGCTATTGAGTCTATTAACGGCCTTGGTTGTAGGAATACTTGGGTTAGTAGCAGCAGTTGGTAGAGTCGTTTTTTTTGCTAATCCCTAGTTCTCCACACATCTACTTAGAACGTGCTTGCTGCGTAGAAATCATCCCGATAGGTATAGTCAATAATAAACTAGTAATAGCCGCAACGCTCACTAAAGGAATCAAATCAGTATCAGAAATCACAGAGAGAATCAAAATAATACTCACAGGATTCTTTAATAAGGCCACAGTAAGTGCAGCCATTAAACAAATCATAGCTACAGTTGGATGAATAGCAGGAAAGATCAAGGAGATCATCATGCCAAGATCTGCCCCAATAAAAAAGACAGGGAAAATAAAACCCCCCTTAAATCCCATATTTAAGCTTAAACTAACCGTACATACTTTAACTATAGCGGTCATCAATAACAGCCATACTCCCATCTGCGCGCCATGATCAATAATTATTTGAATCTGTTCCTCTCCATAAAATAAGGAAAGAGGTACAAAAAATCCGGCTATTCCGATCACTAGTCCCCCTAAAGTAGTCAACAAAATAGGGTGAATGTGGATTGAATTAGTCAGTTGGGCTGTTTTGCGAAAGATGAAGAGAAAAAAAACAGCTACCCCTGCTCCAATTACCCCCAGTAAGATTGCATACAATATATCTTGTGAATATAATTTACCATAGTCGGGAAATTCAAGCTGTCCGCCAATTGTTAAGCCTGTGATCACCCGAAAGACAATAAAACCCATAATTGCTGAAATAACTACAGGAACAAACGCCTCATAATATTCCAACCCAAAGCGATGAGGTACTTCTAAGGCAAACAAGGCACTCCCTAAAGGAGAACCAAAAAATGCTCCCAAAGCTGCACCCATTCCACAAAAAGTCAATATGCGAACCTGTTCAACATTTAACCTCAAACGAAGGGCTAAAAGACTGCTAATACCCCCATTAATATCCACTAGAGGTGCTTCTGGCCCAACACTGCTACCAAAAATTAGAGAGAGTAAAGATGCTATAGTCGTTCCTGGTATATGTTGAGAGTCAATATGACCTTTAACATGAATTTCTTCGACAACCCCCGCCATCCCACTTGATGCCCCTAAATAATGTACTGTTATCCCTACTAAAAACCCCCCTAAAGTGGTTAAAATCCAAGCAAAATTAGGAAAATCCTGATCTAGATTAGTTTGGATCAGATTAGGTAGAGTATGCCAAACTAGTTGTAGACCAAAGCGTAATAATGTGTAATAACCTACACTAATTAAACCAATAAAAATTCCTAAGCAACCAGCATAGAATAAGAGTAACCGAAAAGATAGTTTATAGTTTTGAGTCTTAGGTACCATAAATTAAAAGGTGGAGCTTAGAAAAAGTGAAAATTACATAGAGATTTCTGGGCAGAAACTCAAAAAAATAACTAATATATAGTAAAGACTTAAAGATTAACCTTAATCCCCTGATTAAATCCTTATATTAAACTCATTGTCATAATATCTTATTCTCCTCTATGTTCTCTGAGTCATCTTGAAAATAAGACTAAAAAAAAGATTTAAAAATCATAAGTATGAGTAAACTAGTATCTCCGAATCAACTAATGATGCTTAATGAAAAAGACAATATCACAAGCAAAGAAATAGAATTATTACAGAGCATTCAATTAGAACAACTAATTAGCTATCTATCAAGTGAATTGATCAGCCTACCTCTAGACCACATTGAAGAAGGTATTAATAGGTCTTTGCAAGCAATTGGGGAATTTCTGGAAATAGATCGCAGTTATATTTTTCTCTTTGTTGATGAGCAAAAAACACTACTTACTAATAGCCATGAATGGTGCGCGCCAGGGATAGATTCTCAGAAAGACCTCCTAAAAAACTACAAGATTGAAAACTGCTCCAATTGGTTTATTGGAAAATTAAGCAGACTAGAAGTTGTCAATGTTTCCAACGTTGAAGAAATTGGAATAGAAGCTAATGTAGATAAAGAATTTCTTCAAAAATACGGCATAAAATCACTATTAGCCGTCCCTATTGTAGAGAACAAAACCTGGATGGG
The DNA here is from genome assembly GCA_949127655.1 of Chroococcales cyanobacterium PMM_0086. Classification (GTDB taxonomy): domain Bacteria; phylum Cyanobacteriota; class Cyanobacteriia; order Cyanobacteriales; family Microcystaceae; genus CAISPN01. Next base: position 4,460 of record CASBQB010000295.1, read on the forward strand.
CTTTGTTGGTTTTGATGCAGTAAATCAGCCAAAAATCTGGTCAAAAGAAAGCATCATGTTACTACAAGTCTTTGTACAGATGCTATCAAACCTTTGGCAACGTCAAAAAAATGAAACAGAACTACGCAAAAGTAAACATTTTTTAGCCTCATTAATCAATTCTCTACCAGGTATTGTCTTTTCTGGAGAAATCCACTCCAAAAAAAGGATAATGAATTATCTCTCTGCTGGTTGTTTTGACCTGACAGGATATATAAATGATGAACTGACAACAGACCAGGGGACAACCTATCATGAGATCATTCACCCTGAAGACCTGCCCCAGGTTATAAAAGAACTAGAGAAGTCCTTGCAAAACGAACAAATCTATGAAATTGAATACCGCATTCGGACAAAGAGCGGGGAACAAAAATGGATTCTCGAAAAAGGGCAAATCATCGGGAATTCGGTAAATGAACTTTTTGGGATAGAAGGTTTTATCACAGACATCTCTAAGCTAAAAGCTGATGAAATACTGATTACTAAACAAGCAGAAATCTTAGAGATGATTGCGCGGGGTGCTCTACTAGAAGATATCTTTAATAAACTAATAAAAACAGTAGAAGAATGTTCCCCAGGTGTTCTTTGCTCGATCATGACGCTAAACTCTGATGAAACACATTTAAACTGTTATTTAGCCCCAAGTCTAGACCCAAGCTATCAAAAAGCAGCTCAAGGAGTTCCCATAGCCAAAAACCTTGTCCTGTGCGGAGAAGCAGCTTTTAGCAAAGAAAGAGTGATTATTTCAGACACTTTCACACATCCTAATTGTAGTGACTATTTAGAATTATTAAAAAAACACAATTTAAGAGCAGGCTGGTCAACGCCTATTCTCTCTTCACAAGAAAAACTCCTCGGAACTTTTGCGATGTATTCTCAGCAAGTGAAAACCCCGACCGCTGAAGAACTACAATTAACAGAAACAATATCTAATCTAGCAGCAATAGCCTTAGAAGGCAATCAAGCTCAAGAATATCTCAAACAAGCAGAAGCTAAATATCGCAGTATTTTTGAAAATGTGACACATGGTATTTTTCAAAGTACAGTAGAAGGTCGTTATCTGAGTGCTAACCCTGCTCTAGCTAGGATTTACAATTATCAATCACCAGAAGAATTAATCCAAAAAATTACTAACATTGGTGAGCAACTCTACGTCTGTCCACTTCGCGGAGCTGATTTAGCACAAATACTAGATCGAGAAGGCTATGTCCATAATTTTGAATCCCAAGTTTACCAATCTGATGGGAGTATCATCTGGATTTCCGAAAGTACTAGGGCAGTTTATAGTACTGAAGGGAAGCTCCTCTGTTACGAAGGAACAGTAGAAGATATCACAAAACGCCATAGGGCAGAAGAGCAATTAATACATCAAGCCTTTCATGATTCTTTAACAGGATTACCTAACCGGACTTGGTTGATAGAAAAGCTCAAAAAAGCCATTGAGTTAGCTAAAAAGCAACCAGATTATCAATATGCAGTTCTTTTTATAGACTTAGATGGCTTTAAAATAGTCAATGACAGCCTAGGTCACACCATGGGTGACAAGCTGCTCCAACAAGTAGCTCAACGTCTACAAACTTCAATGGATAGTCATCAAAGTTTAGCTAGACTCGGCGGGGATGAGTTTGTTATTTTAGTTGAGAAATTCCAGAAAGTTGATCAAGTATTAGAGATCGTACATAATTTGCAAAAACAACTTCAAGTTCCCTTTGAACTCCAACAAGAAAAAATATTTACCAATGGGAGTATAGGAATTACTCTCAGTGAAATAGGTTATGAGACTTCAGAAGATGTCTTACGGGACGCGGACATCGCTATGTATCAAGCAAAAGCTAAAGGAAAAGCTACCTACACCTTCTTTAGCCCGAAAATACAAAATACAGCCTTAAATCGTTTACAACTTGAAAATGACCTCCGTGCAGCCTTAGAGAGAGAAGAATTCAGCGTCCACTATCAACCGATCATTCTTCTAACTACAGGCCGTTTGATGGGATTTGAAGCCTTAATACGTTGGTACCATCCAACAAATGGACTAGTATCTCCTGGTCGTTTTATCCCTATTGCTGAAGAAATGGGCTTAATTCAGCCCATTGGACTCTGGGTTTTACGTCAAGCTTGTCTACAAATGCAAAAGTGGAAAACTCGCTTTCCTAACACTCACCATCTGACAATCAGCGTTAATCTCTCAGTCCATCAGTTTAAACAGCGAGATTTATTAGAGCAAATCAGCTTAATCCTACGAGAAACCGGAATACAGGGTTATCATCTCAAACTAGAAATTACAGAGAGTGCCTTTGTGGAAACAGCAGGTTCAGAAATAACCATACTTCAAGGATTAAAAGATTTAGGTATTCGACTCTGTATAGATGACTTTGGCACAGGCTATTCTTCTTTAAGTCGTTTACATGAATTGCCAGTTGATACTCTGAAAATAGATCAGGCTTTCGTCCGTCGTCTGGAGACAAACTCTAATGAGATTATCAAAACTATTATTACTTTAGCCCATATTTTAAATATGAATGTCATAGCTGAAGGAATAGAAACAATCAATCAGCTAGCTCAACTACAGGGCATGAATTGTGAGATGGGACAGGGGTATCTCTTCTCCCGTCCGGTTGATCCTAAAATGGCTGGTCAAATTGTTGGGATCAATTTAGGATCTGAACCTATCTACAAGGCAAACGATAGTATAGATAATGAAGACTTTTTTAACTAGTCTATTTCTTTTTTTAACTAGTTTTATAATAGTACTTTTTTGCTGGATTGACAACTCTCTAGCTTCCCATCTCGGTTCAGCTGGTATTAATTCAGAAGCACTATATTTACCCCCCTACCTTTTAACTGGACACAAAATAGCTATTGGACAAGTAGAAATAGGACGACCAGCCCAATTTGGTCTAGATAAAATAGCCGATTGGCATCCCCCCCTCAATTTTGCCCGTCTCTTCTATCGCAATCAACCAGCTAGACCCAACCTCAATCTAGACAATCATGCTGCGATGGTCGCCTCAGTGATGGTGACCGACTCCAAACGTCTCCAAGGGGTCGCCCCAAAAGCCAAGCTGTACTCATCTGCAGTCGGTTCACTTAGGGAAAATAATCAAAACCAAGAATGTCTGACCTCACAATTCATGGCCAGACAAAATGGAGGTGATGTCAGAGCTATTAATTTTAGCTTTGGTGACTCTTTCGAGCACGATCTTAGAGATGATCCTAAATTAGATGGCAATGCTCTTTTAACTCAATGTTTGGACTGGTCTGCTAGGGTTCATAATGTTCTCTATGTTGTTGCTGGAAATCAAGGTCATGGGGGTATTCCTATTCCCACAGATCAATTTAATGGCATCACTACAGCCTACACAAAACTTCAAAAAGGACTTTATAATAAGGTCGATTTTTCTAATTTGAGCCTTTTTCCGGTTGGTAGTGGTCGTTCTCTCATCCTTAAAGAAATTAATGCTAGTGGTAGAACAGGGGTGAGTCTCCTTGCACCTGGTCATCAAATTCCTGCCCTCAATATTCGAGGTAGACTAGTTAAAGTCAATGGATCAAGTTTTGCTGCCCCCCAAGTAACCGCCTCTGTTGCGCTTCTTCAAGAATATGGAGATCGTCAACTCTTTAGTCATCAACCCCATTGGAGTAAAGATGCTCGTCGTCATGAAGTGCTCAAAGCAGTCCTTCTCAATAGCGCAGATAAGCTAGAAGACCCCGGCGATGGTCTCCTTTTAAAGATGAATCAGACTATCTATAATCAGAAAAATAAGACTTGGTTAGACTCACCCGCTTATCAAAACCCTACCCTTCCGATAGATCTAGAAATGGGAGCGGGACAATTAAATGTTTTTCGTGCTTATCAACAGTTTAGCAGTGGTCAATACTCTGATCAGTCTTTGGTTCCCCCTCTAGGTTGGAACTATCATTCTCTAGAACCTGCTTCTAGTAATGACTATGTTTTAGAACAACCTCTTAAACAAAATAGCTTTGTTTCTGTAACTATAGCTTGGGATCGCTTGGTCGAACTTCAGGATCTCAATCAAAACCAAGAGTATGATTTAGGTGAATCTTTTGGCGATCTTGGTTTAAATCAGCTTACCCTCTCTCTTCTGCCTCTTGAAGGTGATTTACCTGTCTGTTCTTCTGTAAGTGCTGTCGATAGTCTTCAACATCTTTTCTGTCCTATTCCAACTAGAGGACGTTATAAAATTCGGGTTCAAGCTAAACGCTGGACTCATTCCCAAACTCAACCCTATGCTATAGCTTGGTGGAGCGCTCCTGCTAGCTAAATAAATCTAGGGGAAAATAACCATAAGTTCCCGCTATTTCTTCATCGATAGATTGAAAAGATATCAATACTCCTCTATATTCTCCTAAATAAGCATCAATCAGATAAGACATTCGGGAAGTATTGTACTTAATATAAACCCCTCTATAATCATCTATCTCACTTTTAAAGTTTTCTGGCGGTTCATACTCTAAAGCTTTTAAATACTCTCTGAGAGTTAGTAAACCTTGCTCTAATCTATCAGCACAAATTCCTAGGTTTTGAGAGTCCGAAAGACCAGCAATATAGATAATAGATTGGCGTAATATTTCCTTTTCTGCCTGATTAGCCGGAATTTTAGATTCACTACAGCTATACGATTTCAAAATATTAAGTGCTGCTGATGTCTTCGTCATGGGTTATTGTACAATTTAAAAGAAAACAATTTTAAAAAACTATGGGTGAAGCAAAACGTCGTCAAAACGCTTTAGGGGATAAATACGGACAGGATAAACAGATCTTTTCTTGGCTCCCTTTAACTCAAAAGCAACTAGAACAAGCCTATCAAATGACTACTAAGGGTGCCTGGATTGGTATAGGAACCCTAGCGACAATTTGGGTAATTATTCGTTTTATAGGTCCGGCCTTTGGTTGGTGGCAACTCAGCCAATAGTAACTTATTGGTAAACTGGCAGGGTAAAGTGAAAATAACTCCCATGTCCCAAAACACTATCCACCCAAATCTGTCCATAATGTGCCCTGATGATATTACGACAAAGAGATAGCCCCAGTCCATAACCTTCAAGAGCTTGATCCCTTTGAAGGCGAAAATGTCCCTCAAAAATCAACTCTTGTTTTTCTTGAGGAATTCCAGGACCGGTATCTGAAATAGTTACCTGGATCTTTTGATTTGTACGATGCAGAACACAAAGGTTTATTTTACCTTGATTAGGGGTGTACTTAATAGCATTTTCCACTAAGTTAATAATAACCTGACGAATTAACTCAGTATCAGCATAGACCGGAGGAAGATCTTGGGGTATCTCAGATTCTAGGGTTTGAAACTTTTGAGCTATTTGGTCTTGACATTGATAGATAATTTCCTCACAAAGAGAGGGCAAAGATAAGCGACTCCAACGCAGAGAAAGCTGGCCGTTAAGATGTTTAGAAGCTTGTAAAATATCTGTAATTAGGCGGTTCATTATCCGTAATTGATGGTGAGTCTGCTTGAATAGCTGCCCCTCTATTTGAGCAATACGTTCTTGGTAAGGGTCTTGGTGAGCAAGTTCTAGAGTTTCAACAGCCATAGAAACAGCAGAGAGAGGACTGCGTAAATCATGTGCTAACATTTCCATGACCTGATCTTTAAAACGAAGTTGTTCAATTAATTCTTTTTTCTCCTGTTTAAGACGAAAAATTTCATCAGCAAGACGAATTAGTTCTGCAGAATAACCCACAGTCTGGAGTTCCTCGAGAAACTCTCCCGAAGGATTTTCCGCCTCTTGAATAGCCTGTAGCCATCGAGGGTACCACTTCTCAACTTGCTTGACCAGACTACCCCCCGCTAAAGTATGTCGAGGTTCAGGGGCAATTTTAATGAGTGCAGGGATAGTAAGTAGGCGAAAATGTTCCAGCAGGTGAGGTTGTTGACGAATTTCAATAACCTGAAGACGCGTTAGGTAGCCAGTCTCTGAATTCTTTAAATACGAGCGAACCTGCTCGACCGTTTCTTGGGAACTAGGACGATCATCGACAAAAAGCAGCAGTTGGATTACAACTGACACAGTTGAGTCCTTTCCATAATTTAATTCCACATCATCATTGGGATCTAGCACTGCAAACACCGAGCAAATAGAAAAAGCATAGAAGTAAGGAACTTATTCTTATGCTGCACCTTTTCATTCTAGAATCTTAAGATAGTATAAAGTCTAATCAACTTGTTCTTGAAAATTTATTCTGTTAATTAAATTTTAGGCAACTCAAATGGTTCTTGGCTATATTGCCCTCGTTCTTCATGCTCATTTACCTTTTGTCAGACATCCAGAAAGTGATTATGTCTTAGAGGAGGAGTGGCTATACGAGGCAATCACAGAAACTTATATTCCACTGTTACACGTTTTTGAAGGCTTAAAGCGCTCTGGGATCGATTTTAAAATAACCATGAGTATGACTCCTACTCTGGTCTCCATGCTACGCGATCCTCTCCTACAGGAACGTTACGACCAACACTTGGCCCAGTTACAAAAGTTAACCTTCCAAGAAGTTAAACATAATCAACACAATGGGCACATTTTGTATCTAGCCGAGTACTATATCAAGGAATTCCAAGCTGTTCGGGAGACTTGGGAACGTTATAAAGGAGATTTAGTTGGTGCCTTTAAACAATTTCAAGACAGCAATAATCTAGAAATCATGACTTGTGGTGCCACACATGGTTACTTCCCCTTGATGAAAAATTATCCAGAGGCAGTTTGGGCACAAATTCA
>CASBQB010000296.1 GCA_949127655.1 Chroococcales cyanobacterium PMM_0086
ACATTGCCGACTATTTCTTTATCGATGCCTGTGATAATCACTTCTGTATTTTTTTCAACAGCGACCTGAATACCTTCAGGCATAGAGATTTCGACAGGTTTAGAGTAGCCAACATTGAGGGTTAATGTACTTCCTTGACTTTGAGCACGATAACCTACTCCTTGGATATCAAGGCGTTTAGTAAAACCTGCAGAGACACCTTCTACCATATTGGCAACTAGGGTGCGTACAAGTCCGTGGCGTTCTCGAGCAGTTCTGGACTCATCCTTGCGGACAACGCGGAGGGTTTCCCCTTCTTGTTCAACAAGGACTTTTTCCGGCAGGATTCTGGCTAGATTTCCTTTAGGACCTTTGACAGAAATCGCCTGTCCCTTTATTTCAACGGATACTTTAGCAGGGATGGGGATGAGCAGTTTTCCAATACGGGACATAGTTTTTTTGAGTGAGGGTTTACCAAACGTAACAGAGAATCTCACCGCCAACGCCTTGTTTACGGGCTTCTCGATCGGTCATGATTCCTCTGGATGTGGAGACTATGGCGATGCCAATACCTCCTAATACACGGGGTAGATCTTTACTGGTGGAGTAGACTCTAAGTCCAGGTTTACTGACCCTTTTTACTGTGCTAATAATGGGCTGACGGGCTTTTCCCTTGTATTTTAGGGAGATAACCAGTTCTTTTTGCACTCCTTCGCCTGTCTCTTCAAAGCTTTCGATAAAGCCTTCACTTTTAAGAACTTCGGCAATGCTCCGGGTCATCCGGGTGGTGGGCACTTTGGTGCTTTGGTGTTTGACAGAGCAAGCATTACGAATGCGAGTGAGCATATCTGAGATGGTGTCGTTTGTGGCCATTGATACCTATTCTTTTATTGATCCCTATTTTTTGAGTGTCTTAGTTCTTCCGAAAGGGCATTCCCATTTCTTTAAGCAGGGCGCGACCTTCTTCGTCGGTTTGAGCGGTGGTAATGATTGAAATATCCATCCCTCTAAGCTGATCGATGCTGTCGTAATCTATTTCAGGAAAGATCAACTGTTCTCTTACTCCTAGACTATAGTTACCGTGACCATCAAAGCTATTGCCACTGATACCGCGAAAATCTCGAATACGGGGCAAGGCTAGGTTAATCAGACGATCTAAAAAGTTGTACATTTTGTCTGAACGAAGAGTGACCATTACTCCGACTGGCATACCCTTACGAAGTTTAAAACCAGCGATAGCTTTTTTGGCACGGGTAACGACTGGCTTTTGTCCAGTGATGATCGCTAATTCAGTCAAGGATGACTCTAGTGCTTTAGCATTTTGAGATGCTTCACCTAGTCCTCGGTTGACGGTTACTTTAATCACTTTCGGGACTTGGTGGATGTTCGTGTAGTTGAACTGTTCTTGAAGTTTGGGGACGATGGTATCTTGATAGAGTTTTTTAAGTTGTGGCATATGCTTAGAATTTCCCTGGGCTTGGTCAGGGTAGATAGAAGGAGACGTTAATCAATGATTTCGCCAGTTTTTTTGAGCATACGAACCTTTTTGCCTTCATCAGTAAAGGTGTAGCAGACTCGGCTGGTCGTTTGCTCTTTACTGGAGAAGAGCATAACATTAGAGCTATGGATGGGAGCTTCAAAGGTCACAATTTGACCTGACTCGCCTTCTTGTTGCGGTTTGACGTGTTTGGTTTTGATGTTCACGCCTTTGATCACGACTTGGCTTTCTTTGGGTACAGTTTTGAGAACTTCGCCAATTTTGCCTTTGTCACTTCCAGAGATGACTTGAACAGTGTCACCTTTTTTGACGTGCATTCTTTGGCGTTCGGTACTAGGTTTGTGTTTCATTTCAGATCACCTCTGGGGCGAGAGAGACGATTTTGGTGTAGTTTTTGTCGCGCAGTTCACGAGCTACAGGACCAAAAACGCGGGTTCCTTTGGGGTTACCATCGTTGTTGATAATGACTGCAGCATTGTCATCAAAACGGATGCTCATGCCACTATCACGACGTAGGGTTTGACGGGTTCGTACTACAACAGCCTTAACGATATCTGATTTTTTTACCGCTTGGTTAGGAATAGCATCTTTAACGACTGCGATAATTTCATCTCCGATCCCTGCATAGGCAGTATTTCCTGTGCTGAGGACTCTAAGACACATCAGTTTACGAGCACCACTGTTATCTGCTACGTTGAGGTAAGTTTGTTGTTGAATCATGGTGTCCTTTGCTTAATCTATCTTAGGAAGCGTGAGTATCTTTGAGTATTTCAGCGACTACCCAACGTTTAGTTTTACTTAGTGGTCGGGTTTCTTGGATGCGGACGCGGTCGCCCTGTTTGCACTGATTTTCTTCATCATGTGCTTTATATCTTCTCGTTTTAACGATGATTTTCTTGTACTTAGGGTGAGGTGAGCGATTTTCGATAGCTACTACGACAGTTTTATCCATTTTGTCGCTAACGACTAAGCCTATACGTTCTTTGACTGCCATCTTAGGTTATTCCTCCTTGGGGGCGACTGCTTTTTCTTTAGCTGCTATGAGTTTACGTTCATGTTCTATCGTTAGCAGTTGAGCTAGACGATGTCTAGTATGTTTAAACTCATGTGATTTTTCTAGACGACGGGTAGCCTGTTGAAATCTCAGATCGAACAGTTTACGTTTAGCAGCCATGATCGCCTCAGCAATTTCTTCGTCTGAGAGTTTTCTAACTTCTGCTACTTTAGGGAAAGCCATATTACTCCTCCTCGGGCTGTTCTTCAGGCTTGGTGATGAATTTGGTTTTAATTGGCAGTTTTTGAGAAGCTAGACGCATTGCTTCGCGGGCAATTGGTTCAGCTACCCCACCAATTTCAAAGAGGATACGACCTGGTTTAATCACGGCTACCCAATATTCAGGGGAACCTTTTCCAGATCCCATCCGGGTTTCTGCTGGTCGCATGGTCACAGGTTTATCTGGGAAAACCCGAATCCAAATCTCGCCACCCCGACGGATATAACGGTTCATAGCACGTCTAGCTGCTTCAATTTGGCGCGAGGTCATCCAACAGGGTTCAGTGGCTTGGAGAGCATATTGACCGAAATTGATCTCACTTCCCCGATAAGCCATTCCTCTCATGCGTCCGCGCTGTTGTTTGCGGAATTTCGTTCTTTTTGGACTGAGCATGGTTTTTCTTCGGACTAAGGGTTAATTTTCGTCAGTGGAGCGGTCTTCAAATTGTTGACGACGCTTACGACGGGGTGGACCTGATGGTTGGGGAACTGGTGTTTCTTCCTGTCCTGGGAACACTTCTCCTTTGAAGACCCAAACTTTGATCCCCAAAATGCCGTAGATGGTTTTAGCTGTACAACAGGCGTAGTCTATGTCAGCGCGTAGGGTATGTAGAGGCACGCGGCCTTCTCTTACCCATTCAGTCCGAGCGATTTCTGCTCCATTGAGACGACCGCTGACTTGTAGTTTGATGCCTTTAACATCGGCTCTTTGTGCCCTTTGGATCGCTTGACGAACTACTCGACGGAAGGATACGCGTTTTTCTAATTGTTGAACTACGTATTCAGCTAGGAGGCTAGCTTCTGCATCTGGGCGTTGAACTTCTACAACATTGACTCGGATGGTTCGATTGCCACCTAGGGCTTTTTGCAGTCCTTCGCGGAGGGTTTCGATCCCACTACCGCCTCTGCCTACCACTACGCCAGGTCTAGATGTATGAACTTCTAGGTCTATCTGGTCTGCTTTACGGTCAATGCGGATGTTGGCTATTCCTGCATTACTGAGGGCTTTTTGGATATATTGCCGAATCAGATGATCTTCTTGTAATAGAGCAGGATAGTTTTTTGCATCAGCGTACCAACGAGATTGATGCTCTTTGATAATACCGAGGCGCAAACCAATTGGATGTATCTTTTGTCCCATTGTTATCTTCTAATAGTGAGTCTATAGATTATTGAGCTTTCTATTCTAGGGATGCTACTGCTACGGTGATATGACAGGTCGGCTTGCGAATTTGATAAGCGCGGCCTTGTGCTCTGGGGCGAAAGCGTTTCAGCGTGGGGCCTCCATCGGCATAGGCTTGACTTACTATGAGGCTGCCGCGTTCTAATCCTTGGTTGTGTTCAGCGTTAGCTGCTGCCGAGCGTAAGACTTTTAAAATAGGCTCACAGGCGCTGTAAGGCATGAATTGCAGGATGATTAGGGCTTCTTGGTAGCTGCGTCCTCTGATTTGATCGAGAACTCGGCGCACCTTGTAGGGAGACATTCGCACGTAACGGGCGATTGCTTTGGCTTCTTGGTTAGTATCTACTGGCATGGTTTTTTACTTAATCCCTTTGTCTATCTGCGACCGGCTTTTTTATCGCTTTTGGAATGGCCTCGGAAGGTGCGAGTTGGGACGAATTCCCCTAATTTATGTCCGACCATTTGTTCAGAGATAAAGATAGGTATGTGGTTTTTTCCGTTATGGATGGCGATGGTATGACCAACCATGTTGGGGAGGATGGTAGAAGCTCTTGACCAAGTCTTGATCACTTCTTTTCGGCCGCTGTCATTCAGTTTTTCAATCTTCGTGAGCAGGCTGTCTGCTACGAAGGGTCCTTTTTTTAGGGAACGACCCATATTTTTACCTCAGTTATGCTTTATTGCGACGACGAACAATCAGCCTATTGCTGGCTTTTTTGACTTCTCTAGTCTTCACTCCTAAAGCTGGTTTACCCCAAGGTGTCATTGGATGGCTATGTCCAATAGGTGCTTTTCCTTCACCACCTCCATGTGGGTGATCCACTGGGTTCATGACGCTTCCTCTGACATGAGGTCTCTTGCCTAGGTGTCTAGTGCGGCCTGCTTTCCCTAGCTTCAGGTTTCTCGCTTCTGCGTTGCCTACTCGACCGAGTGTGGCACAACATTCTTTTCTGACCATACGCATTTCCTTAGAGGGTAGACGTAGGGTTACATAGTCTCCTTCTTTGGCTACTACTTGGGCTGCGGCTCCTGCTGAGCGCACCATTTGTCCGCCTTTTCCTGCTACTAATTCAATGTTATGTACTTCAGTACCAAGAGGGACACGGCCCAGAGGCATAGCATTACCAACTTCAAAGGGAGCTTCGTTGCCCGCGATGACGGTCATGCCGACACTTAGTCCTGCTGGGGCTAGTATGTAGCGCTTTTCTCCATCCTTGTAGAAGAGAAGGGCAATTCTAGCGTTGCGGTTAGGGTCATATTCAATTGCCGCTACTTTAGCTGGAACATCATATTTATTACGACGAAAATCGATAACCCGATAGAGTTGTTTATGACCACCTCCACGATGACGACTGGTAATCACACCGCGGTTGTTTCGTCCTTTCTTATTATGTTTGTAGTGAGTTAGCGACTTTTCTGGCTCGGTCTTAGTGACCTCCTGGAAGTCAGAGACTACTGCTTGTCTAGTTCCAGGTGTGTAGGGTCTAAATGTACGAATACCCATAGTGATTCTCCAATCTCTAAGCGTCTGGGAATAGGGCGATTGAGTCGCCTTCACTTAAGGTAACAATTGCTCTTTTATAGAGGGGTTTGAAACCTAAGAATTTGCCTACTCTTTTTTTCTTGCGTGGTGGAACCAAAGTATTTACTTTGGTCACTTTGACACTGAAGAGGATTTCAATGGCGGCTTTGATTTCTGGTTTAGTGGCTTTAGTTTCCACATCAAAGACGTATTTGTTTTCTTCTAGAAGTGTTGTGGCTTTTTCTGTGACGATGGGGCAGCGAATTAAATCGACTAAGTCCCGCTCATTATATTTACTCGCCATAGACCTCCTGAATTCTAGTAAGAGCTTGGTTTGTAATGATTATTTTGTTAGCTGTCAGGATCTCAAAAATATTCAATCCATCAGCTTTGATCATTTTGAGATGACAGATGTTGCGCCCTGCTCTTTCGATTGTTTCAGATACTTCTGTCAGGATCAAAAGGGCTTTGCGATCTGCACTAACTCCCCACCGCTTTAAAGCTGCGGCTAGTTCTCTTGTCTTACCCTGAGTGAGTTGCTCGTCAAAGTTCTCAACTACGATCAGGTCATCTAGTCTGGAGACGAAGGCTGTTCTTAAAGCTAAACGTCTTTCTTTGCGGTTCATTTTGATTTCATAGTCACGGGGCTGGGGTCCAAAAGTGACACCGCCTCCTCTCCAGAGTGGAGAACGGATAGAACCGGCTCTAGCTCTTCCTGTCCCTTTTTGTCTCCAAGGTTTACGACCTCCCCCTCTGACCTCGGCGCGGGTCTTGCTGGAGGCTGTCCCTTGACGTTGGTTGGTTAGCTGTCTGGTTAGGGCACGATGAACTACGTGAGTGGCATTTTCTTCTTTAGCTACTCTCAGTTCAAAATCGGCTTGACCGACTTCGATCCCTTCCCAGTTTTTAATAATGGTGCTTGGCATAGTGAGTTATCTCTTGATGACTATTTCCCAACTTTCATGGCCGGGGTGATACTTAAAAGTGTGCCTGGTTTACCTGGAACTGCCCCTCTAATTAAGATGAGGTTCTGCTCTGTATCAATTTGTACCACTCTTAGTCTCTTAATGGTTACTTGGGTATTGCCATAACGTCCAGCCATTCTTTTACCAGGAAAGACTCGGCCGGGTGTTGTTCCTGCGCCTGTTGAACCTGGGATCTTGTGACTTTTAGAACCGTGTGACATCGGACCACGAGCGAAGTTGTGGCGTTTGTGATATCCAGCAAACCCTCTCCCGATGGTGTTTCCGGCTACATCCACATAGTCGCCTACCTGGAAAATATCAGGACTCAGGGTTTGACCAATTTCATATTGTTCGGGATTTTCCAAACGATACTCTTTGAGATGTCTTACTGGAGTTACACCTGATTTCTTTAGATGTCCTAATTCAGGTTGGCTCAGGGCTTTTTCTTTAACGGCTTTATATCCTATTTGAATAGACTTATAGCCGTC
>CASBQB010000297.1 GCA_949127655.1 Chroococcales cyanobacterium PMM_0086
ACAGGTACGGGGAATAAACCAAGGTAATTGTGCGGTAGTGATAGCGATGCCAATTTTAGTAGCGAGTTTACCACTGACTGTTTCATGTGGTCCAGTCGGTTCCATGTCGATTGGTTCTCTATCAACCAGTTCATAACTAGTATTATCTTTGTATTGAATTAAGAACTCTTCAAAAGTAAGGGTTTTTGCCCGAGTGTAAGTCATTATGTAAGGTTTGAAATATTTGATTAAAATGATTTTTGGACAACAAAGGTAAGATAAATCATTATCTATTTGAACTTCTGTATTCTAGACTAGAGGTTGCTGACCTATTTAAAGATAAAACTGTAATGAGAATCATCAGAACAAAAAACGCTCCTGCACCTGTCGGACCTTATAATCAAGCAATTGCCGCTCAAGGAGAGATCATCTTTGTAGCTGGACAAATTCCCCTCGATCCAGTCACAGGAGAGATAGTCGGGTCAGAAGATATCAGTAAACAGACTCTTCAAGTGATGCAGAACCTAGAAGCTATCTTAAAAGCTGCTGGTACTTCTTGGGACAGTGTAGTCAAAACAACAGTCTTTCTGACAGACTTAAATAATTTTGGCGCAATGAATCAAATATATGCCCAGTATTTTAAAGCAGAAATAGCACCAGCTAGAGCTTGTGTAGAAGTTAGTCGTCTCCCTAAAGATGTTTTAGTAGAAATTGACTGTATTGCGGTTATTTAAAGATTTGTGCTGAAATGATGAGGACTATCTTGAGGGTGGGTAAGTTAAAACTAGTCAATCAAAAGTTAGAATGATTGAGTAATGTGACATGAAACCAACAATACTAAAAGAACTAGAAGAAAAAATCACCCAGCGCAGTGCCCTAGTTGGAGTGATTGGATTAGGATATGTAGGCTTACCCTTTGCTGTAGAAAAAGGAAAAGTCGGCTTTAAAGTACTGGGTATTGAGCAAAACCCCGTCAGAGCTGATAAAATTAATCAAGGTGAAAACTATATTTCTGATGTTAAAGATGAAGAACTAAAACAGTTAGTTTCTAGTGGTCATCTAAGTGCAACTAGCAGTTTTGAACAGATCTCAAAAATGGATGTTTTAGTTATTTGTGTCCCTACCCCTTTAACTAAAAATCTCACCCCTAACTTAAATTATATTAGAAGCGTCACCCAAGAAATAGCCGCTCATTTACGTCCTGGACAATTAATAAGTTTAGAGTCTACCACCTACCCAGGAACAACAGATGATGTAATGTGTCCCATCTTAGAGAGAGTAAGCGGACTCAAACAGGGAGATGATTTCTTTTTAGCCCATTCTCCAGAAAGAGTCGACCCAGGTAATCTACGTTATACTACTAAAAATACCAATAAGATTGTCGGCGCATCTGATCCCAACTCCCTAGAAGCAGCAATACTGTTCTATAAGCAAACTATAGACCATGTTGTCCCCGTGAGTAGTGCTAAAGCTGCTGAATTAGTCAAAGTATTTGAAAATACCTTTCGGGCTGTTAATATTGCCCTAGTCAACGAATTAGCCCTTTTATGCGACCGCATGGAGATCAATGTCTGGGAAGTCCTCGATGCAGCTAATACTAAACCCTTTGGAATTATGCCCTTTTATCCAGGACCTGGAGTAGGGGGACACTGTATCCCAATTGATCCGCATTATTTAGAATGGAAAGCCAAAGAATACAACTTTGAAACCCATTTTATCGCCCTAGCTGGTGAAGTAAATCGCAAAATGCCAGAATTTGTCAAAGAAAAAGCTTGGCGTATTTTGAATAATCTAGGTATAGCACCTTCTAGAGCTAAAATTTTAGTCATTGGTGCAGCCTATAAAAAAGACCTAGCAGATGCTAGAGAGTCTCCAGCTATGACTATTATGAAAGGCTTTCTAGAATCTGGTGTAGATTTAAGCTATCACGATTCTTTTGTACCGGAAATTAACTTCAGTCACCATCAATTAACCTCTGTACCTCTAACTGATGAGATAATTAGTCAAGCTAATCTAGTTGTCATTGCTACAGACCATAGTGATGTTGATTATCTCAACTTAGTTACCTTAGCACAAGCAGTTTTAGACACCAGAGGAGTCACACGACGCTTAAATTGTGACAAGGAAAAGGTAACCCTACTGTGAGTAAAGTTCTAGTTGTTGGTGCAGGACATTGGGGAAAGAATTTAATACAAAATTTCTATCAGTTAGGTGCCTTAGCTGGAGTGGTAGAAGTAGACTCTAAAAATAGCCTCTACATCAGCCAAACATACCCCGAAGTTACCCTATATTCAGATTACAATCAAGCCCTAAAAACAGACATTTCAGCTATTGTCATCGCCACACCTGCACCAAGTCATTATCTATTGGCTAAGAAAGCATTAGAAGCAGGTAAGGATGTTTTTATTGAAAAACCAATGACCTTAAAAACTGCAGAAGCTAGAGAGTTAGCTAGGTATGCAGATGAACATTCTCTTATTGTTATGGTAGGTCACTTATTATTATATCAACCTGCTGTTAAGTGGATGCAGGAATATATTAATCAAGGCCACATCGGTCAAGTTTTTCATGTTGCAACTGTCCGCAATAAACTAGGTAAAGTTAGACAACAAGAGAATGTCTGGTGGTCTTTTGCGCCTCATGATATCTCAGTAATTCTGCACTTACTAGGTAATCCTCAGCTTGAACAGGTACAAGCACAAGGACAAGCCATTTTACAAGCTAATATCGTAGATAATATTCATGTTAATTTGAGTTTTAGTGGAGGTAAAACAGCACATATTCACTGTTCCTGGTATTGGCCACTTTTACAACGCAATACAATAGTCATAGGCTCAGAAAAAATGCTTGTTTATGATGAAGTCAACAAAATAGTTACAATTCATAATAAAGGAGTTGATGCTAATTTCAATAATCGAGATGACGGCACTCTCGAAGTTCAAATAGAATCAGCAGAACCTCTCAAAAATGAATGTCAACACTTTCTAGATTGCCTTAGAACTCGTCAAAAACCTCTCTCTGATGTGTGGAATGGAGTAGCAGTTGTAGAGATACTAGAAAGGGCACAGGAGGCATTAAATGAGTGATTATTTTGTGCATGAGTCAGCTTATATAGATGAAGGTGCTCAAATAGGTACAGGCAGCAAAATATGGCACTTTTCTCATATTATGAGTAATGCTAAAATAGGTAACAATTGCTCTTTAGGTCAGAATGTTTTGGTCTCAAATAATGTTACTATCGGGGATGGTTGTAAAATTCAAAATAATGTCTCTCTCTATGAAGGAGTAATCTTAGAAGACTATGTATTCTGTGGTCCTAGCATGGTTTTTACTAACATTAAAACCCCTCGTTGTGAATTTCCTCGCAATACTAGTGAAGACTATTTAAAAACCTTAGTTAAAAGAGGTGTTAGTATTGGGGCTAATGCAACCATTATCTGTGGTACAATCTTACATGAATATGCTTTTATAGCAGCAGGTGCGGTGGTCACTAAAGATGTTCCAGCCTATGCCATAGTAGCAGGTGTCCCAGCTAAAATCATCGGGTGGATGAGTGCTTATGGAGATGTCTTGAATTTTGCTTCTGATGGACTAGCAATAGACTCAATAGGAAGTAAATATCAACAAGTATCAGCTAGAGAGATACAACAATTAAAATAAGTTTAATGTATGCGTATTCTGATTATTGCCTATTACTTTCCTCTAGAAACTTATGCGACAATGGCCGCATTGAGACCCTATTCTTGGGCTAAATATTGGAGTAGACAAGGACATGAAATATGTGTAATTACTAGAGACAATAAAAATACTAATAACAGCTTAGATAACGTAAGAATAGAAGAAGTTAGCTATCTCCCATTTTCAAAAAAAGCTAACTCAGATACGCCAGAAAAAAGCCCTAGTAAAACTAAATTAAGGTTGAGAGAAATATTACTAAGCCTAACCAAATTAATCGGTACAGGCTCTTTATTATATGGTAGTAATTTGTGGATATTACCCGCATTTAAGCGAGCAATAGAACTTTACAAAACCTGGCAATTTGATGTAATTGTGAGTACTTATAGTCCACCTGCTTCACATTTAGTAGCGGGACTATTGAAGAAAAAACTAGATGTTTTTTGGTTAGCAGACTATAGAGATTTATGGCATGATAATCATTATGATAATACTAAATTTCCCTTTTCTTGGTTAGAAGATAAGATAGAAAATTACTACATATCTAATGCTAATTTATTGACAACAGTCTCAGATCCTCTAAATAAGAAATTAGTAGCAAGATTTAATAAAATAGTCATTACTATTGAGAATGGATTTGATTTAGAAGATTTACCCCAGGAAAAATATAACTTTCCTTCTGATAGTAAGCTTAGACTTTGCTATACAGGTTCTATCTACCCAGGAAAACAAGATCCAGCAATACTTTTTGAAGCAATAACCCTCTTAAAAGAAGAAGAAAAAGAACAATTAGAAATATTATTTTATGGTTTTGACCTCACTCAGATAGAAGCTTTAGTAAAACAAGATAATTTAACTGATCTTGTTAAACTTGGAGGATTTATAAGTAGAGAAGACTGCTTAAAAATTCAAGCAACTGTAGATATTTTGATTTTTCTAGATTGGAATGATCCTCATGTTGAGGGTATATTAACTGGTAAAATATTTGAATATATGTATTCAGGTAGACCAATTATCTGTATAGGTACAGACTATCCAACAATAGCAAGTCAATTAATTACTGAAGCAGGAATAGGTATTAATTTAGGCAATCAACCTCAACAAATAGCCAACTATTTAAGTAAACTGTTGCAGGGTTTGAAACCATCTTATAACCCTTCAGTATCTGTGCTTCAAAAATATACTAGAGAAGGTTTAGCCCAAAAAATGCTACAAGAAATTATTAAGCATAATCCTTATGAATAGTCTAAGTGTTGTCATTACTTGTTTTCGAGAAGGTAACTTAATTTATGATGCTCTTGAAAGTATTTTAAATCAATCACTATTACCTAGAGAAATCATTATAGTCAATGATGCCTCAACTGATATAGAAACCAATAAAGTTTGTCAGGAATTAACACAAAACCCCCTAATTAAAGTTATTTGGCGTGAAAATAATGGCGGCACATCAATAGCTAGAAATAACGGTTTTCAAGTCGCACAAGGAGATATTTTAGTACCGCTTGATGCTGATGATCTCTTACCAAATAACGCTCTAGAATTAATTAGTAAAACCTTTGAACAAAATCAAAAAGCAGGTTTTATTTACGGTAAGTATATCAGACAAGATGAATCAGCACTAGAAACAAAAATAATTGATCCAGGTGATATCTCACTTGAGGTCATGTTGAAAGCTAAAAGATTTTCTCTCAATTCTAATTGGAAATTATTGGGCGCTACTCCTATTCGTCGTTCTCTTTGGCAGTCTATAGGGGGTTATGATGCTGATTTTGGTATTCTAGATTTACATGATGTCGAATTCTGGATGAGAGTCATTGCTTCAGACTGTCAGTATTATTATATCCCAGAAGTTATTTACATTTGGCGTAAATATTTAGGCAGCAATAGTCGTCAAGTTACTCCTTTATCTTGGTCTCGCATAGTTAAAAAGCATTTCGCCATATACCAAAAGGTTAACTTAATCTACCGTGCTTATCAGCTTTTACTTTTAGGGAGTAAATGGAGTAACAACATAGAAGAAATAAAATTATATTCCACCCTTTTAAAAGAAACTAGACCAATCAAATTATCTAGTGTTTTTATTCTGATTATTCCTTCGAGCTGGTTACAATTCTTAACTAAAATTGTCATCAAGAAAAGATGAATTGTGCTAAAAAAATTCACAAAAACCACTTAAGAATAAAATCAAGCATCAATTATTACTACTATTGCCTGAAGTCTAATTAATAGCTGAGTTTAAGCGCATTAACAGGTACTTCGTCCCAAGAGTTAACGGTTCTTAAAACTGTTTGCCAACCTGATTTTTTCTGATCCTTAGTGAGATTATCAGTCCATGTTAAATGACAGTCTTTAGCTGCTTCTTCATCACGACAAGCGAGACAGGAATAAATAATTCCTGAAGGATCTATTTGTTCATTCACCCAAATTGTCATAAGACTATCCTCATTGTCAGTTATTTTTAGACTCTACATTACTATGATGACATTGATATCTGTGGAAAGGATAACCATTTACAAATGGTAACCTCTGAGATCTAAGCTGACAATTAGGTAACTTAGGAAGAGTACTGCTAGAGTCAATCAACCAAAGATCAAAATTAGAGGTAACTCCAGCTAAAGTTTGGCTAATTGGGAGATGATTCCAGAGGAGAAAGTGTGTATCAGGAAGAGTTTTATCTTGATGTAACACCCAAGCAATACCCATCATCTCCCCAATTTGAACAAGACTCTTATAAGGGGTTGCAATGATTCTCATAACCCCAGGACTAGAATTACTTTCTAAGATAGGAATCAACAAATCAGGGCGGTAATACTTTTGATAACCTAGATTAAAAACAACAGTAATAGCACTGAAGAAAACTACTAGAGAGACAATAATTAGATCTTTTTTCTTAGAAACTGATGAAAAACAAGAGAGGGCAACTCCTAATAAGATAATAACAGCAGGGAAGTAGACAAAACTATAACGCGCTCCACGAGTAATATCTATACCCACAAGATAGGTCAATAAGAAAAAAAGACAAATCGCACTCAGAGTGAAACTGAGGGTCATCTCAACCATAAAGGGATAAGTTTTAAGACCTGCTTTGATACCCCAATAGAGACCAGGGATAACCCAGATGAAGAAAAAGAGCATCAACAGTCCACTTAGAAGGACAATAGGTAGATAAGGAGACTCTACAGGTAATAGACAAAGCATGGTTAACCAGGCACCCAAAAGTTGAAAAACTGGATTAACCAGAGAAAGTAGATTAGAATTATCCTGATGAATCCAACTAGTCATACTCTGACCATAACCTTTAGGCAGTACAAACTTTAACCAGATTAGTCCAGTGGTTGCTGCAGCTACAAAGACCACTAAAAACCGTTTAATGGCCTGAACTGGTAAACCTCGTCGTAAATAGAAGATCAAAAGAGCCAAAACTTGAGCAGCGATTGTTAAACTAAAAAAATAATGGGTTAGTAATCCTAGACTATTCACCCCGATCCAGAAGAAGACTAACCATCCAGAAAAGGTCTTTTTTTGGTCTACCTGTTTGATAGCTGTTAGTAAACAACCAAGAGAGAAGGTAACCAAAAGAATAGCCAAGCTGTACTGACGAGCTTCTTGGGACAAAAATACCGCATAAGGAGAAAAAGCCATCAACATAGCCGTTAAATTAGCTATTTCCAGACTGGTAAAAGTCCGAAGAGTTAAAACATAAACACTAGGTATAGTGAAAATACCAAACAAAGCAGGTAGAAGACGGGAGAACCAAAGAGAGATATAAGGATCACCAGAAGGGAAAAGATTTAACCAAAGATGAGTGAGAACGAAATAAAGAGGGGGATGATTGTCTTGATGGATCACAAGTGAGATGATATCAGAGACGCTGGCCGATGGATTGGGTTGAAGGGGTTGCAGGAGAGTCTCAATTGAAATAATCTGATCAAGAGGGACAGACTTAAAATCATTACCTAGACTGAAGACTAGAGTCGCAAATTCATCAGTCCAAGGCGGTTTAGCTGTTAATTGTGTCAATCTCAAAATAGTACCGAGGACAGTCCAAAAAAGCAGTAATCTAAATTGAGTTGACCGAAAAATCTGAAAAATCTTTTTTTCTCCTTCTACAAACAATAAATCGATAACCAAGAGTTTAAGCGTGTTTCAATCCCTTTGGCAAGTTTTTCAAAATCGGAAAATGGCTGCCCTTTTATTTTTAGGGTTCTCTTCAGGTTTACCTTTGTATCTCACTAGTAAAACTCTGCAAGCCTGGATGACCCTAGAAAAGGTAGACTTAAGTGCTATTAGCTGGTTTAGTTTAGTAACCATTCCCTATTCTTTAAAGTTTATCTGGTCTCCTCTACTAGATAGTTATATCCCACCTTTTTTGGGACGCAGAAGAGGATGGTTATTGATAACTCAAATAGGTTTAATCTTGGCTATTGGGGGGATGTCTCTACAAAATCCCTCACAGATCCTGGTTTTTGTGGCTCTCAATGCCCTTTTTCTGGCTTTTTTTAGTGCTACACAGGATATCGCCACAGATGCTTACAGAACCGATATTTTGCAGCCTCTGGAAATGGGTGCAGGAGTAGCTACTTTTGTTCTAGGTTATCGTCTAGCACTTTTAGTTACAGGTTCAGTGGCTTTTATTTTGGCGGATCATCTAGCTTGGCCTCAAATATATCTCTTATTAGCTGGTCTGATGATCCTTGCTTCTATCGTTTCTTTTTGGGCACCTGAACCCATTTTAGATGCCCCACCCCCTAGAGGATTCTATCAAGCGGTAATCCTTCCCTTTCTGGACTTTTTCCAGCGTCAGGGACCTTCTAAGGGGCTGTTAATCTTACTTTTTATTGTCCTCTATAAGTTAGGGGATGCTTTAGTTAATAATCTCTCGACTCCTTTTTTGCTGATGACGGGTTTCTCTCAAAGTGACATCGGGGCAATTAATGGAGGAGTGGGACTCTTTGCGACAATTATTGGTACTCTTGTAGGTGGTGCACTATTGAGTCGTTGGGGTATTAATCGTTCTCTCTGGATTTTTGGTGCTCTGCAGGCGATCAGTAATCTCAGTTATTTAGTTTTATCTTATGTGGGTAAAAACTATGCCTGGATGATTTTAGCCATTAATGTAGAACAGTTTTCGGCTGGCTTAGGTACTGCAGCTTTTTTGGGCTTTTTGATGAGTCTTTGCAATCCACGTTTTTCAGCGACTCAATTTGCTCTTCTTTCTAGTTTAATGGCGGTCAGTCGAGATATTTTAGTTGGACCTGCTGGTGCAATAGTCAAGCAAATTGGTTGGCCCATGTTTTTTGTGCTCAGTTTTCTAGCAGCTATACCTGGTTTACTCCTTTTGCCTCTTTTTGCTCCTTGGGGAGGGTCTAGGGAAAATCTATAAGTACAAAGATTACTTAGGTTTTTTTTGAACTTTTCTGACAAATTTTTCAAAATCTTTGACTGTCTCTAACTCCCATAAAGAAGTTGCTTTTCCCTGGTTAATTAACTTCTGATTACCGTGACGAGATGTTTGGGAATATTCGCCATTGTAACTAAGACAAGCTAAGGGTTTATTTTGCTCAAGACAAAAATTAACTGTGTGCATTGTACTGCCTGTTATCTCTGTTTCAACTACTATCACAGCTGAACTTAGTCCACTTTGTAGACGATCTCTCTCAATAAATTGATTGCTTAAAACTTCAGTTCCTAAAGGATATTCACTCACAAGACAACCACCAAAATCCAGAATACTTTGAGCTAAATTATAATTTTCGGCTGGATAAATCATTTGTAAGCCATGTGCTAAAAAAGCCATGGTCTGACCTTCAGCTTCTAAACAGCCTTCATGTGCTGCAGTATCACAACCAAGTGCTAGACCACTGACAATATTCCAGCCCCATTCTGTAAATCTTTTGGCAATCTGCTTACCTGCTTCTTTACCTGTCTGGGAAGGTTCACGGGTGCCAATTACAGCTATTAAATCTGTGGAATGTAGAGATTGAATATCTCCCTTAATATAGAGAATCAAAGGGGGATTTTTGATTATTCGTAATGGTTGGGGAAATTTTACATCATTAATGCCAATAACTTGAATATTAGCCTTCTGGGATTCTTCTAAAGTTTGTTCTGCTTGTTTTAAAGCTGCTTGAAATTCAGATTTTTTTAAGGAAATCGCAGAACCTATTACTTCAGATAGATCTTCTAATGAGTCCCATTGTGTAGACTGTAGATAATCTACAATACGCTGGATCAGTGCTTTGTCTATTCCAGGTAAGGATTGTAGAGTTAGTATGTGTAATGGTTCTAATGCTCTCATCAGTCTTGATTGTTGAACGGCAAAAGAAGAAAGACTAATCTCGCCTCTCTCGCCGTTATTGCTGACTTTTAACGAATATATTCTTTAAGAATACTGTTACGGTTAGGATGACGTAGTTTGCGTAGAGCTTTAGCCTCTATTTGACGAATTCTCTCACGAGTGACATTAAAAATTGTGCCTATTTCCTCTAATGTTTTCATTCGTCCGTCATCTAGTCCATAGCGTAGACGTAGAACATCTCTTTCCCTTGGGCTGAGAGTATCCAGCACATTCTCTAAGTCTTCACGTAGGAGATTTTTTGAGACTTCATCTTCGGGCGTTTCTCCTTCCGCTTCGATGAAGTCACCTAGACGGGAGTCTTCTTCTTTCCCGATAGGCGTTTCTAGAGAAATGGGTAGTTGCGCTGATTTAGCGATAAAACGCAGCTTCTCAATGGTCATCTCCATCCGAGTAGCAATCTCTTCTTCTGTCGGTTTCCGGTGCATCTCTTGTGAGAGAATTTTTGTCGTTTTCTTGATGCGGGAGATTGTTTCATACAGGTGCACTGGTAGCCGAATGGTTCTAGATTGATCCGCTATTGCCCTGGTAATTGCTTGACGAATCCACCATGTTGCATAGGTCGAGAACTTATAACCTTTTTCGTGGTCGAATTTTTCTGCGGCCCGAATTAATCCCAGAGAACCTTCTTGGATCAGATCTTGAAAGGAAAGACCTCGATTCATATATTTTTTAGCAATAGAGACAACCAGACGCAGATTAGACTGCACCATCTTGTCCTTGGCCCTGCGTACATAATATAGACGACGACGAAATTCTGAGAAGTAGGTAGATTTTTTAGCGTCCCATTCTTGATCTAAATTGGCCTCAAGACTGGGTAACTGTTTTTTAACTTCTAGGTTAATTTCGCTCTCTTTTGGTTCTCTTTCTAGTTTTGTAATCAGACTTTGACGAATTTTTTCAATTTTCCAGACTTTTCTACCCCATTCTGCATCATTTGGTTCTCTTTTTAGTTCACCTAGAAGTTCTTCGCGTATCCTTTCTAATCTGAGTAGATCAGCAATTTTACGGGCTAGTTCGATTTCCTCCTCTGCTCTGAGTAGGCGAATACGACCTATTTCCTGTAAGTAGATCCGGATGGAATCTTCTGTGTACGGTTTCCTTTTACTTAAATCGCGACGGCGTGAAGCCGCTAGCTTACGAGGTTTTTTTCCTTCTGGTTCTGGAAATACTTCTTCTGCTAAATCAATTGGGTCGTCATCGGAGAGCGTATCAAAATCTTCTTCTAAGAAGTCAACAAGATTGATCGTCTCCTCCTGGTTGGTTTCGAGTACCTCGTAGGCCTGCTTCATGCCGTTTTCCTCTTACTCCTTCGGTGCAAAACTAGAAGATTGGACAGTTAAATCTCAAGAGATTATGAAATTATCAAATCTATGATAGTTTGAATCTCGGTGATCTTGGCTTTTTGAGCCTAGGTGTGACTATCTAGAGTCAATCTCTTTAAGCTTTTATTATCACTAAGACCTTTTCGATTGTAGCCTTGTTTACAACAAATGGGTAAATATCTTGTCATAAATTACAACATTTACAATTCTTCAAGAAAAAGTTCAGAAATGTTCTTAATATTGAACTATTATGGCTAGGAAATAGGGAATTCTCTTAAATATAAAGTTATACTGAGAGATTGGGATTAAAAACTTCTTAGTAATGTAGTGATGAATATTTTAGGTAATTTGCTCAATGCTGGTTCTGCTCATCTTTCTCAGGCAACAGAACAAGCCCCTGTCAAAAGAAACCGTCGGGGAATTGCCATCAAGTCGCCTGCAGAAATAGAGATAATGCGAACCTCAGCTAAGATTGTTGCTACAATCTTGAAGGAAATTTCTACTCAGGTAGAACCAGGAATGACCACAGCTGATTTAGATCGTTATGCAGAACAACGTATCAGAGAAATGGGCGCAACGCCAAGTTTTAAAGGCTATCATGGCTTTCCAGCTTCTATCTGTACTTCAATCAATCAGGAAGTAGTGCATGGAATACCTAGTCCTAAAAAAGTGATCCGCTCTGGGGATGTTCTTAAAGTAGACTTAGGAGCCTATTATCAAGGCTATCATGGGGATTCTTGTATCACAATTGCTGTAAAAAAAGTTACCTCTAAAGCTGAACATCTGATTAAAACAGCCCAAGAAGCTCTCTATAAAGGAATAGAACAGGTCAAAGCGGGTAATTGTCTTTTAGATATTGCTGGGGCTATTGAAGATCATGTTCTGAAAATGGGCTATTCTGTAGTAGAAGACTTTACAGGTCATGGTGTGGGACGCAATTTACATGAAGAACCCCAAGTCTTTAACTTCCGCACAAAAGAACTACCAAATGTTCGCCTAAAAGCAGGCATGGTTTTAGCAATAGAACCTATTTTAAATGCAGGCTCTAAATATACTAAAACTTTAAGAGATCGCTGGACAGTTGTGACAGTAGATAACGCCATCTCTGCCCAATTTGAACATACTGTTTTAGTGACCGCTTCAGGTTATGAAATTCTCACTGATCGCACGCAAGTATAATTGACATTTTTTTAAATTAATGAATTCACCCGAAGAACCCAACTGGCAAAAAAAACTAGAGGACTTAGAAACAGAAGTTTATCAAACTACTCCTTTAGTTGAGAATGTTGATCATAATACTTCTGTCCAATCTTCACTATCTTCTCTTGTAACTCAAGTTCAAGAATGGTTAAAGACAATTTCACTACCTTGGAGAATTGCTGTGATCGGTGGAGGAGTTGTAATCCTTTTTTCGATCCTGAATGCTATTTTAAAACTAGCTACAGCTTTGGTTAGTTTAGCTGTTTTAGCCGTTTTAATATACTGGGGCTATCGTTTTTTAACTAATTCCTCTAATTCTAAAAAAGATTAGTTAAAATGAAAGATCGGAGTAATTTTTAAGAGGGGAAAAGCCATGGGTTCAAAAAATAAAGTTCTGCCTCTGTCTCAGTTAGAAATATCTCAAACAGCATATCTGTCTAAGCAGAAAGAAACTGGAGAAGTAGAGATAAAAAAAGCCTGGGACATAGAAGACAGTGAGAAACTATACCGCATTCAAGGATGGGGAGAACCTTACTTTTCGATCAATGCTGCAGGTAACATCACTATTTCTCCACAAGGAGAACGGGGTGGATCTTTGGATCTTTTTCAATTAGTTGAAGCTCTTAAACAGAGAAACATCGGACTACCTCTGTTAATCCGCTTCTCTGATATCTTAGCTGATCGCATTGAGAGATTGAACTCAGCTTTTGCCAGGGCGATTGCTCGTTATAATTACCCCAATGTCTATAGAGGGGTTTACCCGATTAAATGTAATCAGCATCGCCATATAGTAGAGTCTTTGGTGAGATATGGTAAACCCTATCAATTTGGACTAGAAGCAGGTTCTAAACCTGAACTTTTGATCGCCATTGCTGAATTAGAACCCAACTCTACAGAAGCACTAGTAATTTGTAATGGTTACAAGGACTGTGAATATATAGAGACTGCTTTATTAGCTAAAAGATTAGGACACAATACCATCATAGTCATAGAGCAGTTAGAAGAGATTGCCATGGTTATAGAAATGAGTAGAAAACTGGGCATCAAACCAGTCTTAGGAATAAGAGCAAAACTAGGTACAAAAGGGGTAGGTCGTTGGGGTTCATCAACAGGAGATCGGGCTAAATTTGGTTTAACTATTCCTGAAATATTAAAGGCAACTCAAGAACTAGAGTCAGCAGGATTGTTAGACTGTTTACAGCTTCTCCATTTTCACATAGGCTCACAAATTGCCGCTATTAATGTTGTTAAAGATGCCATTAGAGAAGCATCTCAGATCTATGTTGAATTAGCCCGTTTAGGCGCTCAGATGAAGTATTTAGATGTAGGAGGAGGTCTAGCCGTAGATTATGATGGCTCTAAGACTAACTTCTATGCTTCTAAAAATTACAATATGCAGAATTATGCCAACGATATTGTAGCAGAGATTAAAGAAGCCTGTGAACAGGGAGAGGTTAGTGCGCCAATCATTGTCAGTGAAAGTGGTAGGGCAATAACAGCACATCATTCTGTTTTGATTTTTGATGCTCTTAATACTAGTGATGTCAAGGTAACGCCTTCTGAACCTGCTTATCCTCAAGATCATCTGATTATTCGCAACCTTTGGGAAACCTATGAAGGCATCACTGTAGAGAATTATCAAGAAGCTTACCATGATGCTCTGCAATTTAAAGAAGAAGCGATCAGTCTGTTCAATTTTGGTTACTTAAAACTAGCAGAGAGAGCTAAGGCTGAACAAATATACTGGGGTTGTTGCGGGAAGATTCTAGAAATCATTCGTCATCAAGACTATGTTCCAGATGACTTAGAAGACTTAGAGAAGAATATGGCTTCAATATACTATGTTAATCTCTCTGTTTTTCAATCAGCCCCTGATGCTTGGGCTATCGATCAACTCTTTCCTATTTTACCTATCCATCGTTTAAACGAAGAACCCACACAAAGAGGTATCTTAGCTGATTTAACCTGTGATAG